>NZ_JBEXSZ010000111.1:0-28145 GCF_040613865.1 Streptomyces sp. NPDC006197
AGCGCGCGACCCCGTCGCCGACCGGTGCGGCGGGGCACCTCCCTTCTCGGGAGTCCCCCGTCCGGGGGAGGCGGCCCGCACCGAACGGGCGAATTTGACCCTCCGAGGCAGCCGCCCGTAACCTAGACCGTCGGCGTGTCTGATGATGCGCCGCGCCTCTGAGCACCTCCCTCCCGCTCGTCGGGAGAGGCCGCTCGTCCGATTCCGGAACGCCGCGGGCCCCCGGGCCCGTGTGAGCGGCTGGCTTCAGAGGTTTCGATCCCGAGTGAGAGAGAGATCCGCGTGTACGCCATCGTGCGCAGCGGTGGTCGCCAGCACAAGGTTGCTGTCGGCGACATCGTTGAGGTTGACAAGATTTCCACCGCCAAGGTTGGCGACACGGTCGAGCTCTCGACCCTGCTCGTTGTCGACGGCGACGCCGTGACCAGCGACCCGTGGGTCCTGGCCGGCATCAAGGTCACGGCCGAGGTCGTGGACCACCACAAGGGCGCCAAGATCGACATCCTGCGCTACAAGAACAAGACCGGCTACCGCCGTCGCCAGGGTCACCGTCAGCAGTACACGGCGATCAAGGTCACCGGTATCCCCGCGGCTGCGAAGTAAGAGGGACTGAGACATGGCACACAAGAAGGGCGCATCGTCCACCCGGAACGGGCGCGACTCCAATGCCCAGCGGCTCGGCGTGAAGCGCTTCGGCGGTCAGGTCGTCAACGCGGGTGAGATCCTGGTCCGCCAGCGCGGCACCCACTTCCACCCGGGCGCGGGCGTCGGCCGTGGCGGCGACGACACGCTGTTCGCCCTGCAGGCCGGTTCGGTGCAGTTCGGCACCCACCGTGGCCGCAAGGTCGTGAACATCGTTCCGGTCGCCTGATCGGAACTCTTTGCGGAGGCGGACCTCACTTCCCGGAAGGGAAGAGGGTCCGCCTTTCGCGTGTTACTAGATAGACATTCCACCCGTAATTCTCTGGAGGCACAGAACCATGACCACCTTCGTGGACCGCGTCGAGCTGCACGTCGCCGCGGGTAACGGAGGCCACGGCTGCGCCTCCGTACACCGGGAGAAGTTCAAGCCGCTCGGCGGCCCCGACGGCGGCAACGGCGGCCGTGGCGGCGATGTGATCCTGGTCGTCGACCAGTCGGTCACCACCCTCCTCGAGTACCACCACTCCCCGCACCGCAAGGCCACCAACGGCCAGCCCGGCGCCGGCGACAACCGCTCCGGCAAGGACGGCCAGGACCTGGTCCTGACCGTGCCCGACGGCACCGTCGTCCTCGACAAGAAGGGCAACGTCCTCGCCGACCTGGTCGGCCAGGGCACCACCTTCATCGCCGGCCAGGGCGGTCGCGGCGGCCTCGGCAACGCCGCGCTGGCCTCGGCCCGCCGCAAGGCCCCCGGCTTCGCCCTCCTCGGCGAGCCCGGCGAGGCGCGGGACATCGTCCTGGAGCTCAAGACCGTCGCCGACGTGGCCCTCGTGGGCTACCCGAGCGCCGGCAAGTCCTCGCTCATCTCCGTCCTGTCGGCCGCCAAGCCGAAGATCGCGGACTACCCCTTCACCACGCTCGTCCCGAACCTCGGCGTGGTCACGGCCGGTTCGACCGTCTACACGATCGCCGACGTGCCGGGTCTGATCCCGGGCGCCAGCCAGGGCCGCGGCCTCGGCCTGGAGTTCCTCCGCCACGTGGAGCGCTGCTCGGTCCTCGTCCACGTCCTCGACACGGCGACGCTGGAGTCGGAGCGCGACCCGGTCACCGACCTCGACGTCATCGAGGAGGAGCTCAAGCAGTACGGCGGCCTGGAGGACCGGCCCCGGATCGTCGTCCTCAACAAGATCGACATCCCGGACGGCAAGGACCTCGCGGACATGATCCGCCCGGACCTGGAGGAGCGCGGCTACCAGGTCTTCGAGATCTCCGCCGTGGCCCGTACGGGTCTGAAGGAGCTCTCCTTCGCGCTCGCCGGCATCGTCGCCGAGGCGCGCGCGGCCAAGCCGAAGGAGGAGGCGACCCGGATCGTCATCCGCCCGAAGGCCGTCGACGACGCGGGCTTCACCGTCACGTACGACGAGCACGAAGAGGTCTACCGGGTGCGCGGCGAGAAGCCGGAGCGCTGGGTCCGCCAGACCGACTTCAACAACGACGAGGCCGTGGGCTACCTGGCCGACCGCCTCAACCGCCTCGGCGTCGAGGACGCGCTGATGAAGGCCGGTGCCCGCGCGGGCGACGGCGTCGCGATCGGTGCCGAGGACAACGCGGTCGTCTTCGACTGGGAGCCCACCATGATGGCGGGCGCCGAGATGCTCGGCCGCCGCGGTGAGGACCACCGTCTGGAGGCCCCGCGTCCGGCCGCGCAGCGCCGCCGTGACCGGGAGGCGGAGCGCGACGACGCGCAGCGCGAGTACGACGAGTTCGACCCGTTCTAGGGGAGTCCGGCCCGTTCCGGAGGGCGGGTCGGCACGGGGCCTCCCGGACCGGCCCGCCCCTCCACGGGCGCGGGCCGTCATCCGCCGGCGGTCATCGGCCGGGCATCCCCGGGCTGTCCGGCTGTCCGGCCGGTTCCGTTCGGGCTCCGGCCTCCCGGGGGCCGTCCGGGGGCCACGTAGGATTCACGGGTGAGTGAGACCCCCCGGCCGCAGGCCGCCGCGCGTGTCAGTGTCGTCGTCATCGCGTACAA
Source organism: Streptomyces sp. NPDC006197 (assembly GCF_040613865.1). Lineage (NCBI taxonomy): Bacteria > Bacillati > Actinomycetota > Actinomycetes > Kitasatosporales > Streptomycetaceae > Streptomyces > Streptomyces sp. NPDC006197. Next base: position 2,672 of record NZ_JBEXSZ010000111.1, read on the forward strand.
CGACGCGGCACACGTCGGCGACGCCGTCCGCTCCGCGCTCGCGCAGGGCGAGGCGGTCGGCGAGGTCGTCGTCGTCGACGACGCCTCCGGGGACACCACGCCCGAGGTCCTCGCCGGCTTCGCCGACGACCCGCGGGTGCGTCCGCTGATCCGGCGGGAGAACAGCGGCGGCTGCGGCACCCCCCGCAACGACGGCATCGACGCCGCCGTCCACCCGTACGTCCTGTTCCTCGACAGCGACGACCTGCTGCTGCCCGGCGCCGTCGACGGCCTGCTCGCCGTCGCCTCCGAGCAGCGCGCCGACGTCGTCGCGGGGATCTGCGTGCGGCGCGAGCTCCCCGACGGCCGCGAGACCGTCTGGGCGCCCTCGCTGTACGACGCGTCCCAGGGCGCCACGCTCCCGGGGACCGTCCTCGACGGCATCGAGAGGCACCCGGAGTTCGTCCTCGACACCCTCTCCGTCAACAAGCTCTACCGCCGGGACTTCCTCGACCGGCACGCCATCCGCTTCCCCGACGGCGCCTTCCACTACGAGGACTTCGTCTTCAGCGCCCGGGTGCAGGCCGCCGCCCCCCGGCTCGCCGTCACCGACGTGCCCGTGTACGTGTGGCACGTGCGGCGGCAGGCCGCGACCCTGTCGATCTCGCTGCGCCGCGCCTCCCTGGCCAACTGGGAGCACCGGATCGCCGCGCACGCCGCCGTCGTCGACGTCTTCCGCACGGCGGGACGGCCCGCGCTGGCCCGCGCCGCGCAGACGAAGTTCCTCGACTACGACCTCCCCATGTACCTGCGCGAGTTGCCGCAGCGGACCGCCGCCTACCGGGCCGACTGGTGGACCGTCACCCGCGCGCACCTGGCCGGCTTCGAGGCCGACGCAGTCGCCGGCGCCCAGGCGCCGGGCCGGTGGCTGCACGCCGGAGTCACCGCCCTCCCCGCCGTGCCCGAGGGACGGGAACTGAGCCGGTTCGTCGAGCTGTCCGCACCCCTGCCCCGGCTCGTGCCGCCGTACCCGCGCGCCGGGGACGGCGCGCCGGTCCTGTCCGCCGCGCCCGCCGACGTACCCCTGGAGGGTCTCGCGGAGCTCGCGCCCGCGCAGCTGCCCGTGGCCGTGGACGGTTCCGTGACCGTCGGCGCGTCGACCCGGCTGACCCTGACCGTCCACGATCTCTACGGGCGTGTCGCCGCACTGCGCCCCACCGCCGTCCGCGTGGCCTTCACCGAGCGGGTCTCGGCGGCCGAGCTGACGGCCGACGCGCCGCTGCTCCCCGCGGAGGAGAGCTGGACGGCCACCGTGTCGCTGCCGACCGCGAAGCTGCTCCGCGCGGGGCGGCTCGCCGCCTGGTCGCTCCGGGCCGAGCTGCGGTACGCGGACGGCTCGACCGGACAGGCCGAGGTCAGAGCCCCGCAGGGCTTCGCGGGCCGGCGCGGGATGGTCCTCGGGCGACTGGGCCGGGTGCTGCTCGTCCAGGTGGTTTCCTCGGCGCGGCGCGGGCTCGTCCTCCGTTTCGCGGGCGGCGCTGTCGGCGCACGTCAGGTGGTCTCGGGCCGTTTGAAGAGGCTGTTTGCGATGCGGTGAACATCACCGATGGCCCGGGAGAGCGGGTATGGAACAATTCCTCCCGCCAGGTAGTCTTTCCGGTCGCCGGGTGGCGCTCGTCGAACATGAGGGGGCGGCACCCTTCACCACTGAAGGCAGTAGCGCGCCATTGACCATGGCGCAGGCAGTGCCGCGCCTGGCCGGAACGCGTGCCAGACGTTGCCGCCCGCACTTGTGAGAGGACTTGGATGCCGACTAGCGACGTCCCTGATGTGAGCGTCGTCATCATCGTTTACAACGATGAGGAACGGCTCCCGCGAGCGGTCCGGTCCGTGCTCGACCAGACTCTGAACAACCTCGAAGTGATCATCGCCGACGACTGTTCGACCGATGGCACCGAGCGTGTCGCGCGTTCTCTGGAAGCTTCGGACCCGCGCGTGCGCTACGTGCGGCTGGAGCAGAACAGCGGCGGCTGCAGCGCGCCCCGCAACCGCGGCATCGCGGTCGCACGGGCCCCGCACGTCATGTTCCTGGACAGCGACGACGAACTGCCCCGCCACGCCTGCAAGAGCCTGCTCCTCGTCGCCGAGGAGACCGGGGTCGACTTCGTCACCGGTGAGGTGACCCGCCTCTTCGAGGAGTCGGACACCACCGGCCTCTGGTACCCGCACCTCTTCACCGAGAAGCGGGTCGTCAACGGCATCGCCGAGGCCCCCGAGTACTTCTTCGACCACCTGTCGACGAACAAGCTCTACCGGACCGCCTTCATCCGGGACAACGCCCTCACCTTCCCCGAGGGCATCCACTACGAGGACCAGCTGTTCTCCGCGCAGGCCTTCTCGCTCGCGGAGTCCTTCGCCGTCGTCCCGTGGTCGGTCTACACCTGGCGCCTCGCGCCGGAGAGCGTCTCCATCTCCTCCAGCCGGCACAAGATCCAGAACGTCGCGGACCGCATCGGCGTGGCCCGGCTCATCGACACCTGGTTCGAGGAGAACGGCCGCGGCGCGCTGCGGGCGGAGAAGGACTACAAGTTCCTCCGCCACGACTTCCGTCTGTACCTGGGCGACCTGCCGTTCCGTGACCTCGAATGGATCGCCGAGTTCGCCGACGTGGTGAACCCGTACCTGGACGAGATCTCCGACGACACCTACGCCCGGCTCTCCCGCGAGGAGCGCATCTGCATCCACCTGCTGCGCACCGGCCGCCTGGAGGACCTCCAGGTCGCCGCCCGCCAGCTGGGCCGGCCGCAGCTCGCCCCGCGCTTCGTGACGGAGGAGGGCGAGGCCACCTACTGGGGCGCCGTCGCCCCCGCCGACGACGCGAGCCGCAGCGAGCTGGACATCAGCGAGTGGTACATGCGCGAGCAGGTGCTCGCCACCGGCCGCCTCCGGCACGAACTGACCTCCGTGTCGATGCGGGGCCCGGTCCTGCACCTGGAGATCCGCACGTACGACCCGGCCGGTCTGATCACCGAGGACACCAAGGCCTCGATCAAGCTCGCCGCGCACAAGACGCCGCTCACGGTGCCGCTGACCCTCCGCCCGGAGGGCGAGGGGCAGTACGTCTCCAAGGCCGCGCTCGACTTCCGCAAGGTGCCCGTCGGCAAGGTCGGCGTGGCGACCCGCCGCCACCCGGTGGTCGCCCTGGAGCGCGACGGCGCCCGCCGCACGGACGTCCTGCTGGCCAAGTACGACCAGCCGGACTTCCGTGCCACCGTCACGTACCACAAGTTCGGCATCCACTACCTCCGCATCAAGGCGGAGCAGAAGGGTGCCGGACGCCTCGAGGTGACCTGGCAGCGGTCCGGCGTCCTGAAGTCCCTCGAACCCCTCGGCCCCTACGCCCGCAAGGCCAAGGGCAAGGTCGGCAAGGTCAGGGAGATCCTCGCCGGCAACGAGGGCAAGGCCACCGCGTACGACGCCGTGTCCAAGCTCCCGCGACGCAAGCGCGGCCTCGCCGTGTTCGAGGCGCTGGAGGGCCGCGGCTACGCGGACAGCCCGCGCTACATCTACGAGGAGCTCAAGCGCCGCAACCTCCCGATCGACGTGGTCTGGTCGTACTCCGGCGACCGCTCGTCCTTCCCGGAGGACGTCACCCTCGTCAGGCGCGGAAGCTTCGCCTACGGACGTGCGCTGGCCCGTGCCACCTACTGGGTCGACTCGCACAACCTGCCGTACCTGTACCCGAAGCCGAAGGGCACCCGGTACCTCCAGACCTGGCACGGCCAGACCTTCAAGGCGATGGGCTTCGACGTGCCCTCGCTGCGCAGCGCGTCGGAGATCGAGAAGGGGCGCTTCCGCGCCGCCGTCGGTCGCTGGGACGCCCTCGTCTGCCCGAGCGCCGAGTTCGAGCGGACCTTCGTCCCGGCCTTCGAGGTCTCGGCCGACCTGATCCGCTCCGGCTACCCGCGCAACGACGTGCTGGTGCGCTGGGCCGAGCCCGAGCAGCAGGCCAGGGCCGCCGCCGTCCGCGAGTCCCTGAACATCCCGGCCGACAAGAAGGTCCTGCTCTACGCCCCGACGTTCCGTGACGCGGCCCGCCGCACCGGACAGTCGGTGCGGGTGGACCTGGAGGCGCTGGCCCCGCACCTGTCCGACCAGTGGATCGTCGTCGTGCGGACCCACCCGTACGACCGGTTCAAGATCGCTCCGGAGCTGGGTCACTTCCTGCGCGACGGCTCCTCCTACGCCGACATCAACGACGTGATGCTGGCCTCGGACGCGGTCCTCACGGACTACTCGTCGCTGATGTTCGACTACGCCAACACCGGGCGTCCGATCCTGCTCTACACGGACGACTACGAGGTGTACAAGGGTGGCGACCGCGGCACGTACTACGACCTCGAAGAGATCGCGCCCGGCCCGATGCTGACGACCACCGAGGACCTCGCCGCCGCCGTGCGGGACCTGGAGGGCACCCAGGAGCGCCACGCCGAGCGGTACGCGCGCTTCCAGGAAATGTTCTGCTCGTACGAGACCGGCCACGCCAGCAAGATGGTGGTCGATGCTTTTTTCGAAGGCGGCACCCATGACTGAGGCCTCCCCTGTCCGCAACGTGTTCTTCGTCGGTATCGACGTCGACTCGATGGGTGGATCCCAGCGGGTGCTGCACACCCTCGCCCAGGGCATGGGGGAGCGCGGTCACCGCGTCGAGCTGATCGGCATCCGGCCGAGCCCCGAGCCGTTCCCGTACAACGCCACGCGCGCGTACCGGCACTCGACGCTCTACTCGGCCCCCTCCGAGCCCAAGCCGCCCGTGCGCACGGTCGGCGACCGGATCAGCCTGGCGCGGCGCGCCGACGCCCGCCGTGCCCGGGCCGACCGCGACAAGGCGCGGGCGGATTTCGAGCGGAAGCTGGCCGAGGTCGAGGACGGCTACATCGTCTTCGGCTCGCCGTGGGCGGTCGACTGGGTCATGCCGCTGAAGTGGCGTCACCTCAAGGGCATCGGGCAGTACCACGAGTCCTTCGCGCAGGCGAAGCGGAGCGCCAACCTGGGCCTGATCCGCCGTCACTACCCGGCGCTCGAGCAGACCCTGGTGCTTTCCGAGGGCGACGCGGTCGAGTTCGTCAACCAGCGCGTGCCGAACGTGCGCGTCATGCCGAACCCGCTGCCGTTCTTCCCGGACGAGCTGGCCCCGCTCGACACCCGCAAGATCGGCGCGGTCGGCCGGCTCGACCCGATCAAGCGGTACGACCGCATGATCGAGGCCTTCGCGCAGGCCCACAAGGGCCGCGACGGCTGGGAGCTGCACCTCTTCGGTGAGGGCCCGCTGGAGGGCGAGCTCCGGATGCGGGCCGAGGACCTCGGCGTCGCCGACCAGGTCGTCTTCCGCGGCACGGCGCAGGACATGGCCGCCGCCTACCGCGAGCTGTCCGTCGTCGCGATCAGCAGTGAGCGCGAGGGCCGGCCGATGGCGCTGGCCGAGGCCGCCGCCTGCGGCGTGCCGTGCGTGAGCTTCGACGTCTCCGGCGGAGTCCGGGAGCTCGTCGCGGACGGCGTCTCGGGCACCCTGGTGCCGCCGGCCGACGTGCCGGGGCTCGCCGCCGCGCTCGGTGAACTGATGGACGACGACGCGATGCGCCTGCGGTACGGCAGGGCCGGCCGCGAGCACGTCGCGCACCTGGCGCTGCCGCACGTCCTCGACCAGTGGGAGGCGGCGTTCGAGGAGATCGAGCGCTAGGACCCGCCCGACCATTCCCGTCGGTTCCGGTGGACCAGGGTCGGCCAGGCCCTGGACCCGCGGAACGCCGGAAGCCCCGTCCGACCCTGTGTCCGGGCGGGGCTTCCGGCGTGTCCGGGGCCACTTCGGGAGCCTCCGGGAGGCCCGGAGGCTGTGGCTACACTGTCGGAATGACCTGGCTCATCACCGGCGGTGCCGGTTACATCGGTTCCCACGTCGTCAAAGCAATGACCGAGGGCGGCGAGCGCGTCGTCGTGGTCGACGACCTCAGCACCGGCAACCCGGCGCGGGTCCCCGAGGGCATCGTCCTGGAGCAGGGCACGGTCCTGGACCGCGCGTTCCTCGACCGGGTGCTGCGCGAGCACCGGATCACGGGCATCGTCCACCTGGCCGGCAAGAAGCAGGTCGGCGAGTCGGTCGAGAAGCCGCTGTTCTACTACCACGAGAACGTGACGGGTCTGCAGACGATCCTCGACGCGGCGGCCTCGGCCGGTGTGAAGAGCTTCCTCTTCTCCTCCTCCGCCTCCGTCTACGGCATGCCCGACGTGGACCTCGTCACCGAGGACACCGCGTGCCTGCCGCTCAGCCCGTACGGCGAGACGAAGCTCGTCGGCGAGTGGATGGCCCGCGCCGTCGGTCAGGCCCACGGCCTGTCCACGGCCTGCCTGCGGTACTTCAACGTGGCGGGCGCGGCGGCCCCGGAGCTCGCCGACACCGGCGTCTTCAACCTGGTGCCGATGGTCTTCGAGCGCCTCGACGCCGGCGAGTCCCCGCGCATCTTCGGCGACGACTACCCGACGCCGGACGGCACCTGCATCCGTGACTACATCCACGTCGCCGACATCGCGGACGCGCACCTGGCCGCGGCCCGCGCGCTCGCCGCGGCGGGCGAGCGCGGCGAGACGGCCACGCTGACCCTGAACATCGGGCGCGGCGAGGGCGTGTCGGTGCGCGAGATGGTGAACCTCATCAACGAGATCACCGGTCACAGCGTCGAGCCCGTCGTCACCCCGCGCCGCCCGGGCGACCCGGCCCGCGTGGTCGCCTCGGCCGAGCGCATCGAGTCGGAGCTCGGCTGGAAGGCGCAGCACGACGTCCGCTCCATGATCAGCTCCGCCTGGGAGGGCTGGGGCGCCAACCGCGCGGTCCGCGCGACCGTCTGACACCGGCGTTTCACACAGGAGGGGTGCCCCGGCCCGGGGCGCCCCTCCTGCGCGTTCCCGGACTTTCCCTCCGGGAGGCATGCCGGGGCGGGGCCGGGCGGGGCGGGGCGGGGCCGGGTTGGGGCCCGGCCTCAGGGCCGGTGGATGCGGTTCACGCCGTAGTACGTGGCCGTGCACTGCGCTGCCCAGTCCCGCTCGTACGAGGGTGCGAAGAGGGGTTCGGTGAGGCCGCCGATGAGGAGCGGCCTGTACGCGACCTCACGGGCACCCGCCGCCACCTCGCCCTGGATACGGGCGTTCTGACGGTCCCAGGCGACAGCGCGCACCACCGTGCTCGTGGTCAGCGCGTGCACCGGCTGCACCAGGGCGGCCGTGCTGCCGACGGCGACCGTGCCGAGCACCACGAGGGCGGCGGAGCGTCCGGCGGGGCGCAGGGGCGCCGACAGGCGCCGCCCCAGGAGCAGGCCGCCCCACACCCCGTACGCGCAGAGGACGATCAGCAGCGGAAGCAGGAAGCTCGTCCAGGTGCGGCCGTAGGTCCAGCCGGTGTCCCCGTAGCCGCTGCGCAGCCCGAAGACGACGCCCAGCGAGGCGAGGCCGATCAGCGGCAGCGGCAGGAGCACCGCCACGCGGAACAGCACGCGCGGGAGAAGTGCCGGGGCGTCCCGGCGGGCGCCGCCGCTCTCCTGCCGGGCGGCGAGGGCCAGGCCGAGCAGCGCGCCGACGGCGAGGGCGCCCAGATACGCCCACTGGCCGCCGATCGTCTGCCAGAGGCGCCACCAGTCGTGGAAGGTCTCTCCGACGGTCGCGGCCGACAGCGGCTCCGACGGGTGCTGGGCCCGCCGCCAGCGCGCTCCGGGCGAGGTGTAGAGAAGGACGAGGCCGGTGAGGAGCCCGAGGCAGGCCGCCGCGCACCAGGTGGACGCGTACCGGCCCCGGGTCCAGCCGAACCGGGGCAGACAGAGGACACCCACGGTGGCCGAAAACAACCCGGCCACCAGAGTGAACGGTTCGCTCAGCATGCCGAGTGCCACCCCGATCAGGAGCGTCACCCCCACGGCCGCGGCCCTGGCCCACCGCACGCCGCTGCGCGCGGCGCGGACCGCGCCGAGCACGGTCCAGATGCCGATCACGCTCGGCAGGGTGTGGGAGATCGTCGCCGGTGCCCAGAGCAGTACCTGGTACGAGCGGGTGCCGGCGAAGAACAGCAGCGCGGTGACGAGCGCCGTCGCGGCCACGAGCGGCACGGTGGGCGGGGCGGCGGGCCGTGCGGGGGCCGACGTGGTGGGCCCGGCGTCCGCGTGTGCCGCCCGGTGCAGTGAGCGCAGGGCGGTGCGGGCGAGGAGGAACAGCCCCGTGCCCAGGGTGAGGACCAGGAAGGCGGGCAGCAGCTTCGGGCCCCGCATGTCGTCGGAGTAGAGGAGGCCGGTGAGGAAGGCGTTGGTGACGCGCCCGTTCTGGGTGCGGTAGAAGTCCGAGGTGATCCCCAGGACCCCCATGTCGCGGGCCTTCCACAGGGCGCACCAGTCGTCCGACGTGGGACGTACGTAGGCGCCGAGGAAGGCGCCGACCGAGAGCAGCACTCCGGCCCCGGCGGCGATGACGAGCGCGATCCAGGGCAGTACCTGCCGCAGACCCTCCCGGCGCCCGGCGGCGTCGCCCGTCTCCTCGGTGCCGCCGCCGGTGTCCTGTACGTCGTCCCCGTCGTTGCCGTTCTGCTCGTCGTTCGGCATCCGCGCGTCACCGGGCTCCGAGATGGTGGTTCTGCTCAACGGTCATCGCTCCAGCCGGCCAAGGTCCGTGGCATGTCGCCCCCATGAGTGACGAACGGGCGAAAATGCCACGACCAGTATCTTCCCCACATGCTTTGCGTCATGGACGACATGATGCTTTGCTTCATGGACGGTATGCCGACCAGGGGCGGTCACTCGGACGCCGCCGGGCGGTCACCGCCCCGCCGTACCGTGGCCGCGCTGCTCGAAGGAGAGTCCGGCGGCGGTCGTTCCAGTCGTTCCAGTCCTTCCAGTCCATCAGGACGTACTCTCGCTCATCCCTCCGGAGTGACCGTTCCATGACCAGGCTTTCTGTCGTCGTCCCCTGCTTCAACGAGGAGGACGTCATCGAGCGCTTCGACACGCGGATGCGACAGGTGCTCGACGCACTCCCGGTCGGATACGAGATCTGCTACGTCGACGACGGAAGCTCCGACGGAACGCTGGGCAAGCTGCGCGAGATCGCCGCCCGCCACCCGCAGCACACCCAGTACGCCTCCTTCAGCCGCAACTTCGGCAAGGAGGCCGCCATGCTCGCCGGCCTGCGCAAATCCACCGGTGACGCCGTCGTCATCATGGACGCCGACCTCCAGCACCCGCCCGAGCTGCTCGGACGCATGCTCGACCTCTACCACCAGGGCCACGACCAGGTGATGGCGCGGCGCACCCGCGAGGGCGACAAGAAGGTCCGCACGGCACTCAGTCGTGTGTACTACCGGGCCGTGAACCGTTGGGTGGACGTCGAACTCACGGACGGCGTAGGCGACTTCCGTCTGCTCTCCCGGCCCGCCGTCGACGCCCTGCTGTCGCTGCCCGAGTACAACCGCTTCTCCAAGGGCCTCTTCTCCTGGATCGGCTTCGACACCGTCACCTTCGACTACCGGAACGCCGCGCGCGAGGGCGGCGAGACGAAGTGGAAGTTCAGTTCCCTGCTCAACTACGGCATGGACGGGCTGATCTCCTTCAACAACCGTCCGCTGCGCATCGCCCTCTGGCTCGGCATGATGCTCACCGGCCTCGCCGTCCTCTACGCCGTCTGGGTGACCGTCGCCGCGATCACCCAGGGCGTCACCGCCCCCGGATACGTCACCCTGGTCGCGATCATCGTGGGACTCGGGGGCGTGCAGATGGTGATGCTGGGACTGATCGGCGAGTACATCGGCCGCATCTACTACGAGACGAAGCGCCGGCCGCACTTCCTCGTGAAGGAGACCCACCGCTCCTTCGGCCGCGCCGCCGCCGAGCGTGCCGCCGCCGAACAGGTCCGTGTCGTGACCACCGAGCGGGAGCACTGATGGAGCCGACGCGCCCCGGCGGCGTGCGGGACGCACGACGGGCCCGGCTCGCGGAGATCTTCCGCTTCGCACTGGTCGGCGGCGTCAACACCGGTACCTTCTTCGGCTGTTACCTGCTCCTGCATCCCTGGATGCCGTACTTCGCCGCGTACTCCCTCGCCTTCCTCCTCAGCATGATCGGCTCCTTCTTCCTCAACACCTACTTCACCTACCGCACCCGGCCGACATGGAAGAAGTTCGCCCTCTTCCCGCTCACCAACGTCACCAACTACCTCGTCCAGAGCGTCGGTCTCTACGCCCTCGTCACCTGGGCCGGAATGGACGACAGGATCGCGCCACTCGTCGCGGCCGTCGTCGCGATCCCGTTCACCTACCTGATCTCCCAGCGGATCCTGGTGCCCCGCGGCACCGGCCGATCCGCCGCCGACCCCGGTCCAGGGAGCGAAACGGACGAGCGGCAGACCTCCCGGCTCGCGTAGATTGCCTGGCAGCCGCGGCGGGGAGCGCGCGGCGCGTGGGACAGCCGAGTGAGGACGACGCAGGTGGCGACGCAGGTGACGGGACAGACGGACGTGGCAAGGCAGTACGTGACGGAGGCCCGCAGGATCGTCGTCAAGGTCGGCTCCTCCTCGCTCACCACCGCCTCCGGAGGCCTCGACGCCGACCGCGTCGACGCCCTCGTCGACGTCCTCGCCAAGGTCCGCAGCGGCGGCGAGAAGGAGATCGTCCTCGTCTCCTCCGGAGCCATCGCCGCGGGACTCGCACCGCTCGGCCTCACCCGCCGCCCCAAGGACCTCGCCCGCCAGCAGGCCGCCGCCAGCGTCGGCCAGGGCCTCCTCGTCGCCCGCTACACCGCCTCCTTCGCCCGCTACGGCGTCCGCGTCGGCCAGGTCCTCCTCACCACCGACGACACCAGCCGGCGCGCCCACTACCGCAACGCGTACCGGACCCTGGACCAGCTCCTCGCCATGGGCGCGCTGCCCGTCGTCAACGAGAACGACACCGTCGCCACGGACGAGATCCGCTTCGGTGACAACGACCGGCTCGCCGCCCTCGTCGCCCACCTCGTCCGCGCCGACCTGCTCGTGCTGCTCTCCGACGTCGACGGGCTGTACGACGGCGACCCCTCCAAGCCCGGCACCTCGCGGATCGCGCAGGTCACCGGCCCCTCGGACATCGCCCACGTCGAGATCGGCTCGGCCGGCAAGGCGGGCGTCGGCACGGGCGGCATGGTCACCAAGGTCGAGGCCGCCCGGATCGCCGCCGCCGCCGGCATCCCGGTGGTCCTCACCTCCGCGAGCCGCGCCGCCGACGCCCTCGCCGGACGGGACACCGGCACGTACTTCCACCGCACCGGCCGCCGCTCCGCCGACCGGCTGCTCTGGCTCGCCCACGCCTCCACCCCGCAGGGCTCCCTCAGCCTCGACGACGGAGCCGTACGGGCCGTCGTCGAAGGCAAGAAGTCCCTGCTCGCGGCCGGTGTCGCGGCCGTCGAAGGCGACTTCGTGGCCGGCGACCCCGTCGAGCTCCGCGACGCCGCCGGCCGGGCCGTCGCCCGCGGCCTCGTCAACTTCGACGCCAAGGAGCTGCCCCGGATGCTCGGCCGCTCCACCCACGAACTCGCCAAGGACCTCGGACCCGAGTACGAACGCGAGGTCGTCCACCGCGACGACCTCGTCGTCATCCGCTGACGGGGCCGACGCCGAAACGGCTGAAAGTCTGGCCATCCGGAAGGGACGTTCACCAAAACCGCCCCAAGTACCGCCTCGGACTGGTCAACTTTGTCTCGGGGGTAAGACAAGGCGGGGTACAGCACCACACGCATCACACAGGAGGCCGCCGGTGAGACGAGCGCGCCCAGGGGCACCGCCCCGCGGGACTGCCGAACGCGCCCTGACCAGTGTCGAGGCCGGAGCCGACTTCGACGAGGCACGGCACAGGTCCACGGACAGGAAGACCGAGACCACCACCGAGACACGTGAGGAACGGCCGGTGTCCAAGCTCTGGCACATCACTCTCAGTGTGTCGGGCGTGGAGTCACCGCTGAAGGAGGTGCGCCGCGGGCTCGAACAGCTGGCCCACGACCACCCCTTCCTGCTGACCAGCCGCTACGCCAACGACCACGCCGAGATCCGGTACTGGGAAGAGGCCCGCGACCTGCACGACGCGGCGGCCGTCGCCCTGCGCCTGTGGGGCGAGCACCGGCAGACCGCCAAACTGCCGCCCTGGGAGATCGTGGGGCTCGAGGTCATCGACCGCGAGACCTACCACCAGCGGATCGCGGAGGGCTACGGCCCGCCGCCCGCCGCCCCGGTCGGCGTCCACCCCTACTGACGGGCGGAACCCCACCGACGGGCGAAACCCCGCCGACGGGCGAAACCCCGCCGACGGGCGGACCTCCGCCGACGGGCGGAGACGCGCCATCGAGGTGGGGACACGTCTCGGAGTGCGGGATAAGGGCGCAATACGTGAGGGATGTCCGCAGCGGTGCCAGTACCCTGCGGACATGACCTCGCTCACGCCCCTCGACAACCTCTCCCCGGTCACCCGGGCCGCCTACCGGGCCCGTGGCGCCGCCGCCGAAATCGCGCCACTCCCGCGCGCGGCCAAGGACGACGCGCTCCTCGCGATCGCGGACGCCCTCGAAGTCCGCACCGCCGAGATCGTCGAAGCCAACGCCGTGGACATCGCCAAGGCCCGCGAAGCCGGGACCAGCGAGGCCATCATCGACCGTCTGACCCTCACCCCGGAGCGCGTCCGGGCCATCGCCGCCGACGTCCGTGACGTCGCCGCGCTGCCCGACCCCGTCGGCGAGGTCGTCCGCGGCTCGACCCTCCCCAACGGCATCGACCTCCGCCAGATCCGCGTCCCGCTCGGCGTCGTCGGCATCATCTACGAGGCCCGCCCCAACGTCACCGTTGACGCCGCCGCCCTCTGCCTCAAGTCCGGCAACGCCGTCCTGCTCCGCGGCTCCTCCTCCGCGTACGCCTCCAACACCGCCCTGGTGACCGTCCTGCGCGACGCCATCGGCGGCGCCGGACTCCCCGCCGACGCGATCCAGCTCGTCCCCGGCGAGTCCCGCGAGTCGGTCCGCGAGCTGATGCGCGCCCGCGGCCTCGTCGACGTCCTCATCCCGCGCGGCGGAGCCTCCCTCATCCGCACCGTCGTCGAGGAGTCCACCGTCCCGGTCATCGAGACCGGCACCGGAAACTGCCACGTCTACGTCGACGCCCAGACCGACCTCGACATGGCCGTGGACATCCTGATCAACTCCAAGGCCCAGCGGGTCAGCGTCTGCAACGCCGCCGAGACCCTCCTCGTCCACCAGGACGTCGCCGAGGTCTTCGTGCCCAAGGCCCTCGTCGCTCTCGCCGAGGCCGGCGTCACCGTCCACGCCGACGAGCGGTTCCTCGCCCTCGCCGAGGGCGCCAAGGCCACCGTCGTCCCGGCCACGCCCGAGGACTGGGAGGCCGAGTACCTCTCGTACGACATCGCCGCCGCCGTCGTCGACTCCCTCGACAAGGCCGTCGAGCACATCCGGATGTGGTCCTCCGGCCACACCGAGGCCATCGTCACCACCTCGCAGGCCGCGGCCCGCCGCTTCACCCAGCTGGTCGACTCCACCACGGTCGCCGTGAACGCCTCCACCCGCTTCACGGACGGCGGCCAGTTCGGCTTCGGCGCCGAGATCGGCATCTCCACCCAGAAGCTGCACGCCCGGGGCCCCATGGGCCTTCCGGAGCTGACCTCGACCAAGTACATCGTCACGGGCGACGGTCACGTGCGGTAACACCTCCCTTCGGTACGGGCGGGGAGGGTTCGCGCTCTCCCTGCCCAAAAGCCCCTTCCGGGTCTACTCTGAATCCGTGCCGGACGACGTGGGGGACAAGCCGTTCCAGGACGGCGGAGACCCCGAGGACGCTGTCGACCGCGGAGGCGCCGACGAGGTCTGGGCCGACGTGGTCTTCGACGAGGCCTTCGTCAGGTCCGCCACCATCCACGAGCCCAGCGCGGTCGAGCGGCTCCTCGCCGCCGCCCAGGCCCGTGCCGAGGCCGAGGCGGCCCGCGCCCGCGCCGGCGGCGGATCCGCCGAGGACGACCTCTACGAGGACGGCCACGACCCCGTCGGCCTCACCTACGAGCCCGACGACATCGGCGACGACGCCAGCCCCTACGGCCGCCACGGCGGGGCCCTGCGCCCCTACCGGGGCCGCGCCCGCTGGCTCCGGCCCGTCGCCTGGGTCCTCGCCCTCGTCATGGGCGTCGGCATGGTCGCCCTCGCCTTCAGCGCCGTCTACCGGGGCGCCGCCGCCAACCGCGAGGACCAGGTCCCGCCGCCGGCCACCACCGGCGTCGACACGCCCAACCCGAACCCGGCCCCGCCCGCTGCCCAGGCCCCCGCCTCCGCTCCCGCGGCCCGATCGGCCTCAGCCCGCTAGGCATCCTGCGGCCCCGGCACGCCCTGAGGCCCCCCGCACACCCTGACGGCGGAATTCTTCCGAACTTGTCGTGTACCTGGGCGTTTACCGGAGCCCGTGCAGACCTACCCTGAAGATATGGCAGGGCGTGGCGACCCGCCTGAGGGGACGCCCGAGGGGTTCCCCGGCGGTGGTGAGGACGAGTACCGATCCGTCGTCTTCGACGAGGCGTTCATCCGTGCTGCCCACCTCCAGGAGCTCTCCGCGCAGGAGCGGATGGGCGAGTACGCCCAGGCCGTCCGAAGCCGCTCCTCCTGGGAGAGCCGGAGCGGCTCCCGCCAGGCGGTCCTGCTCGTCCTGCTGATCCTCCTCGCCTTCGGCACCGCCATCTACCTGGGCGTCCGCAACCCCTACCAGCCCCCCGTCGACCAGCGGGCCGAGCCCCTGCGGACCACCGTGGTCCCGCTCGCCCCCCAGGGCCCCGTCCCGGGCGGCACGCCCGCCCTGCTCTTCGCCCACAGCCCGGCCGCCGAGTACCGCACCGGGGCCGCCGGCATCAACCTGCCCGTCGCCGGGCGCACCTCCCACTTCGCCGAGAGCCAGGTCGTCACCGGCCTCAGCATCGCCAAGGACTACCTGGTGGCCTCCGCCCTGGAACCGGACGTCCTGTCCGGGGCGACCGTCCGGCCCGCGCGCCTGCTGCTCGACCCGGACCAGCTGGAACAGTTCGACCGGAGCGTCGAGTCCCCCGCCGACGACGGGCGGCACGCCCTCGCGGCCTGGCTGATCCGCTTCGACCCCCGGCAGGTGGCCCTCGCGGAGCCCGCCGCCCGCGTGCAGGGCATCCTCCGCTTCGAGGAGACCGGCCCCGACACGCTGGACGTCACCGCCGACCACACGTACACCTACGCGCTCCGTCCGGCCGCCCAGGGCGCGGGGCCGGTCGCCGCGGCGTCCCTCTTCACGGTCCACCGCGTGGTGCACTTCCGCTTCGACCGCGAAGACCTGCGGATGCACCGCGCCGAGCTGCTGACCAGCACGGTCGAGGCCGGTCCGCAGGCTTGCGGCGCCGACACCACGGGCTCCCTGAAGCCGCTCCTGGCGGGGGAGCGGGCCTCGGACGCGGGCGGCGGTCCGGCGGTCACCGATCCGTACGCCACCGCCCGGCCCGCCGCCCCCGCGCTGTGCGGAGCCCTGGCGCCGGGTGCTCAGCCCTCGCTCTGACCGTCCCCGGCCCCGTCGCCCGTCGACCCGTTCCCGGCCCCGCCTCCGGCGCCCTTGGCGTCCCCGCCGTCCGCCTTCTGAGTGCCCTGGCCGCCGCCGAACCGGTTGCGCAGCCGTCCGCCCAGATCGCCCGCCAGGTCACCGGCGCCGCCGGCTATGTCCCCGACCAGCTTCATCAGGGGATCCTTGCTGGTCCGCACCGTGTCGGCGTAGTGTCCGGCCGACTCGCGGAAGGAGTCCGTGACCGAGGTGTCCTTGTCCTCGGAGCGCTTCGGGTAGTGCCCGTCCATGATCCGCTGGAAGTCGCGGCTCTCCGACCACTTCTTCAGCTCCGACGCCCGGACGGTGGTGAAGGGGTGCGAGCGCGGCAGCACGTTGAGGATCTTCAGGACCGAGTCCCGCAGGTCCCCGGACTTCTCGTACTCGTCGGCCTGGGCGAGGAACGCGTCCACGTTCATCTCGTGCAGGTGGTTGCCGCCGGCGATCTTCATCAGACCGCGCATCGAGGCCCGCACGTCCTGGCCCACGAGGAGGCCGGCCCGGTCGGCGGAGAGCTCCGACTTGCGGAACCACTCGCGCAGCGCCGTCACGATGGCCGTGATCGCGACCGTACCCAGCGGGATCCAGGCGATCTTGAGCGCGAGGTTGGTGAGGAAGAGCAGGACCGTGCGGTACACGGCGTGCCCGGAGAGGGCGTGTCCGACCTCGTGGCCGACGACCGCCCGCATCTCCTCCTCGTCGAGGAGCTCCACCAGACCGGTGGTGACCACGATGATCGGCTCGTCCAGGCCGATGCACATCGCGTTGGGCTTCGGGTCCTGGGTGACGTACATCGGCGGGACCTTCTCCAGGTCCAGGATGTAACAGGCGTCCCTCAGCATGTCGTTGAGGTGGCTGAACTGCGCGTCGCTCACCCGGACGGAGTCCGAGAGGTAGAGCAGTCGCAGGCTGCGCTCCGGCAGCAGTCCGCTGAGCGCCTTGAAGGCCGTGTCGAAGCCGCTGAGCTTCCGCAGCGCCACGAGGGCCGAGCGGTCGGCCGGATGCTCGTAGGCCCGCGAGGAGATCCCGGGGAACCGCTTCCGCTGCCTGCTCGGCACGTTCCCCTGGTCGTTCTCGGTCATGGATGCCCCCTGTTCGTACGAGTCGGTGCTCGTCCCCCTGACTGAACCCAGCGTAGGCGTTGGCGCTACCGTGTGCCGGAGCCTGTGGATAACCAGGACACCGAGGACGACCGAAGGGCACGACCGACATGTCGGACACCGCAGACGCCACAGCCGCCCTGCTCGCGGCCGCCGCCGCACAGCAGGGGCTGGGCGACACGCTCCGGATCGTGCTGCTCGTCTCGCTCGTGGGCGGCGTCCTGCTCGCCTGGTTCCTGCTGCGCGGGTACCGCACCGACGACACTGCCGACACCGGCGGCGACGGCGACGGCACGGACCGCGGCGCCAACGCCTGAGTCGGCGTGAGCGCGCCGCGACCGCCCGCATACGATGTGCGCGAAGTCTCCGCTCCCATCCCCGATCGATAGGTCTGCCGAAGATGAGCCTCCACAGCACCGCCGCCCACCTGGTCACCCTCGCCGAGGGTGCCGAGCACGGCGGCAACCACGAAAGCCTCAGCCCCTACCTCACCGGCTTCGGTGCCTTCGGCGCCCTGCTTCTGCTGCTGTGGATCACCACCCGCTTCAACCGCGACCGCTGAACCTTCAGACCGCTGATCCGGCGTCCGCCGCCATGCCAGTAGGCTCTGCACGCATGGGAGAGCAGGAAGTGCCTACTGGCGGGCGCGGCAAGCGCCGACTCGGCGTGATGGGCGGGACCTTCGACCCGATCCACCACGGACACCTGGTGGCGGCCAGCGAGGTCGCCGCCCTGTTCCATCTGGACGAAGTGGTGTTCGTACCGACCGGGGAGCCGTGGCAGAAGAGCCACAAGGTCGTCTCCGCGGCCGAGGACCGCTATCTGATGACGGTCATCGCCACGGCGTCCAACCCGCAGTTCTCCGTGAGCCGGATCGACATCGACCGCGGCGGTGCGACCTACACCATCGACACCCTGCGGGACCTGCGGTCTCTCAACAGCGACTCGGACCTGTTCTTCATCACCGGGGCCGACGCGCTGTCGCAGATCCTCACCTGGCGCGACGCCGAGGAGCTCTTCTCGCTCGCCCACTTCATCGGCGTCACCCGACCGGGTCACGACCTCACCGACGACGGACTGCCCAAGGGCGGGGTCTCGCTCGTCGAGATCCCCGCGCTCGCCATCTCCTCCACCGACTGCCGGGTCAGGGTCGCGCAGGGCGATCCCGTCTGGTACCTGGTCCCGGACGGCGTGGTGCGCTACATCGACAAGCGCCAGCTGTACCGCGGCGAGTGAGCTTCGGGGAGGGGCACCGGTGAACGATCAGCAGCACCCGTACGACCCGTACTATCCGCGGCCGCAGATCATCGGCTACGACGAGTACGGGCAGCCGGTGTACCAGCAGCCGCAGGCACAGCAGCAGCAGCCCGCACAGCACTACGACCCGTACGCCGGGCAGCAGCAGCCGCAGCAGACGTACGGCTACGACCCGTACGCCCAGCAGCCGCCCGCCCAGGAGCCGGGCCTGCCTCCGCAGTACGACCCCTACGGGCAGCAGGGCTATGCCTACCCGTCCTACGACACCGGACAGCAGTGGGCCGCCCAGCCCGAGCCCGCGCCCGTCCAGGCTCCCGCGCCCGTCCAGGCCCCCGTCCAGGCGGTGCCGGCGGCCCCCGCCCCCGTCGCGGCCCCGGCCGGAGTCCCCGGCCAGCGCCCCGCCTCCGAGCGGCCCGCCCCGCCGCGGCAGGACGAGGACGACCGCGCGTACCGCACGGAGCAGTTCTCGTTCATCGAGGAGCCCGACGAGGACTCCGAGGACGTCATCGACTGGCTCAAGTTCACCGAGAGCCGCTCGGAGCGGCGCGAGGAGGCCAGGCGGCGCGGCCGCAACCGGATCGTCGCGCTCGTCGTCGTCCTCGTGCTCGCCATCGCCGGCGGCGTCGGCTACCTCTGGTCGGCGGGCCTGCTCCCCGGTTCGTCCGCCCCGGAGGGCAAGGGCGGGAACGCCGCGACCGGCCCGCAGCAGCGCGACACGATCGTCGTCCACCTCCACGACCTCAAGAACGGCACCACCTCCACCGCCCTGCTCGTGGACAACGCCACCACCCGCCAGGGCACCACGGTCCTCCTCCCCAACTCCGTCGTCGTCGCCGACGCCGAGGGTGCCGGGACCACCCTCGGGAAGTCCGTCGAGGACGACGGCTCCAGTGGCACCCGGGAGGCGATCGGCAACCTGCTCGGGACGAAGATCACCGGCACCTGGCGGCTGGACACCCCCTACCTGGAGAACCTCGTCGAGTCCGTCAGCGGTATCGAGATCGACACCGACACGGACGTCCCCGACACCAAGAAGGGCGCCGAGCCGCTGGTCCGGAAGGGCGAGAAGCAGACGCTCAACGGCCGCGCCGCCGTCGCCTACGCCACCTACCGGGCGCCCGGCGAGGCCGAGGCCAAGCAGCTCCAGCGCTTCGGCGGGGTCATGTACGGGGTGCTGCGCAAGTTCTCCAGCGACCCCGAGACGGCCACGGTCACCATCGAGACCCTCCAGCAGATCCTCGACCCCTCGCTCCCGGAGAAGGACCTCGCCGCCTCCCTGGCCAAGCTCGCCGAGCACGCCAAGATCGGCGACTACAAGACGGCCCTGCTCCCGGTGGGGCAGGACGGCGCGCTGACCGAGGGCGCGAGCGACAGCGTGGTGAAGGACATCCTGGGCGGCAAGGTCACCGCCCCCGAGGCGGGCGAGGTGCCCCGGGTCTCGGTGCGGGACGGTTCCGGCAAGAAGGCGGCCGAGGCGGCCCGGATCGTCCTGATCAACGGCGGCTTCACCTTCGTGGGCGGAGCCGACGCGGAGATCCGGGAGAAATCGCAGGTCCTCTACGGCGACGACGCCCAGAAGGCGACGGCCACCGAGGTGGCCAAGACGCTGGGGCTGCCCGCCTCCTCCGTCGAGAAGGGCAAGCCCTCGGGAACGATCGCGGTCACCGTGATCCTGGGCCAGGACTACAAGGTCCCCGGACCCCGGTAAGGGGCGCCGGGAAAACGCCGACGGGGTCGTCGGCGGTCCGTGAGACCCTGGAGGGGTACTGGACCGCCGACGAAAGCCTGCTTGTGACCGCTACGGACCGTTCCATCGAGCTCGTCAAGACCGCCGCCCAGGCGGCCGCCGACCGGCTCGCGCACGACATCATCGCGTACGACGTCAGCGACGTGCTGTCGATCACCGACGCCTTCCTGCTCGCCTCCGCGCCCAACGACCGCCAGGTCAAGTCGATCGTCGACGAGATCGAGGAGCGGCTGCTCAAGGAGCTCGGCGCCAAGCCGGTCCGCCGTGAGGGCGACCGCGACGCGCGCTGGATCCTCCTGGACTACGTCGACATCGTCGTCCACGTCCAGCACAGCGAGGAGCGGGTCTTCTACGCCCTCGAGCGGCTGTGGAAGGACTGCCCCGAGCTCGACCTGCCCGAGGACGCCGTGAACACCCGCGGCAAGGCCGCCGAGCACGCCGCCCTGACCGGTGCCGACATCGAGGCCGGCTCCGGCCTTCCCGAGGGACCGGACGGTGAGCTGAGCTGAGCGCCACCAAGGGCGGCAGAGGCCGCCGCATCGTCCTCTGGCGCCACGGCCAGACCTCCTGGAACCTGGAGCGCCGCTTCCAGGGCTCGACCGACATCGAGCTGACGGAGACCGGCGTCGCCCAGGCGCGCCGGGCCGCACGGCTGCTCGCCGCGCTCAAGCCGGACGCCATCGTGGCCTCCGACCTGAAGCGGGCGGCGGCCACCGCCGCGGAGCTCGCGTCGATCACCGGCCACACCGTCGCCCACGACTCCGCCCTGCGCGAGACGTACGCGGGGGAGTGGCAGGGACTGACCCACGAGGAGATCGTCGCGCGGTACGGCGAGCAGTACGCAGCCTGGAAGCGCGGGGAACCCGTGCGCCGGGGCGGCGGCGAGCTCGAGACCGAGGTGGCCGACCGGGCCGCCCCGGTGGTCCTGGAGCACGCCGACAAGCTCCCCGAGGACGGCACGCTCGTCGTGGTCAGCCACGGCGGCACCATCCGCACCACCATCGGCCGGCTCCTGGGTCTGGAGGCCCGGCACTGGGAGAGCCTGGGCGGGCTCTCCAACTGCTGCTGGTCGGTCCTCGGCGAGGGCGCGCGCGGCTGGCGCCTGATGGAGCACAACGCCGGCACGCTGCCCGAGCCGGTCCTCGGCGACGACGACTGAGCCCACGACCGGCCTGCCGGACCCGGATTTCACTTTCCGGCAGGTCACAGGCTAGAGTTCTTCTTGTTCGGAGCGCCCGGCGCGAAGAACACGAAGAACACAAGGGGCTATAGCTCAGTTGGTAGAGCGCCTGCATGGCATGCAGGAGGTCAGGAGTTCAATTCTCCTTAGCTCCACAGTCACCGGATCCCGTCCCCGTAAGGGGGCGGGATTCGTCGTTCTGTCGCGGGGCCCGCAGGGCCTCGATCCCCTGGCTGCTCTCCTCGTCGCTCGGCGAGTACGTCACGATCCGGCACTCCGGCATCCCGTTGACCGAGAGGGAGACCGAGGTCAGCCGGACCTCGCCCACCAGCTCGTGCCGGAAGGTCTTCACTCTCGTCCCCGGCGGGACCACGTCGCCGCTGCGCCACAGCCGGGCGAACTCCGGGCTGGCCTCCGCGAGACGCCGTACGAACTCCTCCCAGTCGGGCTCGCCCACGTGGCGGCCGTACGCGCCCCGCAGCTGGGCCACCATCAGCGGCAGCTCCTTCTTCCGGTCGACCACCGGGCACTTGGGCCGAGGAGTGGTGAACAGCCCCCACAGCACGTTGCGTATGCCGAACGGGCCGGTCTCCAGTCCCTCTCCGTCCTGGAAGAAGAGCCGTTCGTACAGGGCGTTGGTCGCCAGCACGTCGTACCGCGCGTTGTAGAGCACCGCCGGGAGCGGGTCCAGGGCGTCGAGGATCCCCTGGATCTCCGGGCTCACCTCCGGGACGTCAGAGGCCGGCCGGTCCGGGGCGTACGGCACTTCGGCGAGGTGGTAGAGATGCTCGCGCTCCGGCCGGTCGAGCCGGAGGGTGCGGGCCACCGCGTCGAGGACCTGCGCGGAGGCGTTGATCGGCCGGCCCTGCTCCAGCCAGGTGTACCAGGTGACGCCGACGCCGGAGAGCTGGGCGACCTCCTCGCGGCGCAGCCCCGGTGTGCGCCGGCGGAGGCCCGGCGGCATGCCCACGTCCTCCGGGGTCACCCTGGCCCGGCGGCTCCGCAGGAACGCGGCCAGTTCCGGTCGTCGCCGACGCTGCGTCGGTAGCGCTGCCACAATCGTCACACCCCCATGGTCGAGTCCCCGTGCCGCCGCTGCCAGGTGGTGTCAGTACCAGCATCGGCGGGCTCTCGTTACCCGTATCCGATCACGGTCACGCTCTTCGCATGACCTCGACCGCAACACGTCCCGCACCCAGTAAAGACCGGGCCACCGACAACCGCCCCGGCCTGCTGCTCGGAGTGGTGCTCGCCGCCCAGTTCATGGCGCTCCTCGACGTCTTCATCGTCAACGTCGCCGCTCCCACCATCCGGACCGAACTCTCCGCGTCCGGAGGCGCGCTCCAGCTCGTCATCGCCGGCTACACCATCACCTACGCGGTGCTGCTGATCACCGGGGCCCGTCTCGGAGACCTGATCGGCCACCGGCGGGCGTACCTCGGCGGCCTCGCGCTGTTCACCGCCGCCTCGCTCGCCTGCGGACTCGCCGCGGGCGCAGGGCAGTTGATCGCCTTCCGGCTGGTGCAGGGTGCGGGATCGGCCCTGATGATCCCTCAGGTGCTGAGCCTCATCCAGCGCAACTTCACGGGCGAGCGCCGGGTCCGGGCCCTCAGCGCCTACTCCGCGGTCCTGGCCACCGGCGCGGCCGCCGGTCAGGTCGTCGGCGGCGTCCTGGTCAGCGCCGACCTCTTCGGCACCGGCTGGCGGCCGGTCTTCCTGGTCAACGTTCCCCTCGGGATCGCCCTGCTCGTCCTCGGCGTCCGGGTGCTGCCCCGCGACGCCCACGCCGGGGCCACGCGTGCGCGTGCCCTCGATCTGCCGGGTCTGCTCCTCCTCGCCGCCGCCGTGTCCCTGCTGACCGTCCCCCTGGTCCTCGGCCAGGAGCAGGACTGGCCGCTGTGGTCCTGGCTCTCCCTCGGCGGCTCACTGCTGCTCGCCGTCGTCTTCGGCGCCTACGAGTCCCGGCTCGCACGGCGCGGCGGCACCCCGCTGATCGCCCCGCGCGTGCTCCGCGTCCCCGGGATGGGGCGGGCCGTCCTCTGGATCTCCGTGGCGATGGGCGTCAACGCCGGCCTCCTGTTCACCCTGACCCTGTACCTGCAGGGCGGGCTCGGCCACAGCGCCCTGCGCGCCGGGCTCACCTTCGGACCCGCCGCCGTCGCCTTCGGTGCCGTCGGCCTGACCTGGCGGCGCTGCCCGGCCCGGCTGCACCGCGCGCTGGTCCCGGCCGGATTCCTGCTCGCGGCCGCGGCGCTCCTCGCCGTCGGAGGGCTGCTCGCGGACGGCGGCACCGGCGGCTGGGGGCTCTACCCGGCCCTGGGCGCGTTCGGCGCGGGGATCTCGCTGGCCTTCAGTCCGGCCCTGACCGGGGCGCTGGCCACCGTACGCCCCGAGGACGCGGCCGACGCCAGCGGGCTGCTCGCCACCGTCACACAGCTCGGGCAGCTCGTGGGCGTCGCCACGTTCGGCACCTTCTTCCTCGGCCGGTACGCGGGTTCCGGAGCTCAGGACTCCGCCGACGCGCTGTGGGCGACCGCCCTCGCCCTGGCCGCCGCCTCCGTCGTGGGCGCCGCCGCGGGACTGCCGCGACGATCACGCTGACCCTCTTGCGGGGCCATGGCAGAATCGGACGGCCGGAGGGGGACGACGATCCGGACGGGAGGGTGACCCAAGTGCTCGGCGACAACGGCGGGGTGTCCTATGGGTGCACGGCCTGCGGCCACAGCTGGAGCTGATTGATGGGTGCACACAGGCGGAAGTGCGACTGGTGCGGCAGCGGCACGCCCATCGTGCGCGACATGGACCCCGTCAATCCCGATTTCCAGTACTGGTGCGAGGAGTGCGCGCGGGCGCTGATCATAAAAGGCGACCCCATCGAGACCTACCGCGAGCTGGAGGGGGAGCCGATCTACGGCCGGCTCCTCGACGAGCACTGCACCCTCAAGCGGTTCTACTCCTTCGCGACGGCCTGACGCCGCAGCGTCAGCGCGTACCCCACGAGCAGCGCCGTCGCCGTCAGCGGATAGATCGCCGACAGCAGCATCTGCCCGGCGTTCTGGTCCAGTTCGGGGCGGCCCGGGTCGTGCGGGACCCACCACAGTGCGAACGAGGCGAAGGCCAGCGCCACCGCCCCCGTCACCGGCCACGCGCGCGTGGCGCGGTCCGCGAGCAGGATCAGCAGGGGGACGCACCAGACCCAGTGGTGGGACCACGAGATCGGGCTGATCATCAGCGCCGTGAACGCGCAGACGACCACGGCCACCGCCTTGTCGCCGCGCACCGCCGCCCGTACCGCGAGCACCATCGCCGCGCCGCCCAGGAGGGCCGCCGTCACCGCCCACCACATGCCAGGGTCGTCCGTGTGCATCAGCCGGGCCAGGACCCCGCGGATCGACTGGTTGGCGGTCTCCTCGGCGAAGCCGACCCGGCCGGTCTCGAACAGGGTCTCCGTCCAGAACCGCTTCGAGTCCGCGGGCAGGGCGAGCGCCACGGCCAGTGTCGTCCCGAGGAACGCCCCGGTCGCCGTCAGCGCCGTGCGCAGCCACTGGTTCATGCCCCGGTCCCTGCGCCACAGCAGCAGACCGGCGACGAGCAGGAGGACCACGAAGAGCCCCGGGGTGAGCTTCACCGCGGTCGCCAGGCCGATGCCGAGGCCGGCCCAGCGGCTGCCCTCGCGGCGGGTGAGGTCCCACAGCACCGCCACCGCTATGAGCAGGTTGATCTGGCCGTACCGCAGGGTCGTCCACACCGGCTCGCACCAGACCACGACGGCGGCGACCCACAGGGTGGTGCGCCACAGGTCCGTCCGCGACAGCGAGGGGCGGACCAGCTGGAGCGACAGCTGCACCAGGGCGACCACCAGGAGCAGGTTCCCCGCCGTCGTGAGCGTCCGCATCAGCGGGACGTCCACCAGGGTGAGCGGGACGAACAGAAGCGCCGCGAAGGGCGGGTAGGTCATGCCGAGGTTCGCCGAGGTCGCGCGCATCGCGTACAGGTCGCCGCCGGCCCGGACCGTCTCGCCCTCGGCGCGGTAGACCATCACGTCGAGCATGTTCACGTGGGCGAGGCGTTGCGCCACCCAGAAGGCCGTGAACGAGAGCAGACAGACCGCCGCGGCGGTGGCCAGGGGCCACGGCCGGGCGCGGGTTCGGGAGAGCACGGAGACGGACACAGTCGGCGACCCTACCCGGGCCCCCGGAGAGGCCGGGGAAACGGATTTGGCGATCTGCCGGGCGGGCCGTTAATGTTCTGTCCGTCGCCGCGAGGAACACGGAAGCGGGGACGGCGAAACAAGGGGCTATAGCTCAGTTGGTAGAGCGCCTGCATGGCATGCAGGAGGTCAGGAGTTCAATTCTCCTTAGCTCCACAGAACGGAAGCTGGCCATCCGGATCGGATGGCCAGTACCGGTTCTGCGGTAATCTGAAATTCCCGCACGCGGGGCTATAGCTCAGTTGGTAGAGCGCCTGCATGGCATGCAGGAGGTCAGGAGTTCAATTCTCCTTAGCTCCACAGATGAGAGAAGCGGGGGCCGCCCGCCCGGGGGGCGGGGGGGGGGGGTT
>NZ_JBEXSZ010000112.1:0-27960 GCF_040613865.1 Streptomyces sp. NPDC006197
TCTGGTGTGCCAGTTGTCCTGCCAAGGGCATGGCTGGTTGGCTACGTTCGGGAGGGATAACCGCTGAAAGCATCTAAGCGGGAAGCCTGCTTCGACCCTCGCCCACCTCGCCGGTCTCGTACGGGGGCGTCATACGGCGTCGTGGGAGGGGGCCGCGGATTCCGGCGACGCCGGGCCGCGCAGCCGGGCCTCGACCCGGCCGCCCGTGATGCGGGCCTCGAAGGCGGGCTGCGGTGCGGTCGCGGGGCCGCGTACGTTCCAGCCGTCCTCCAGGCGGAAGACGCTCCCGTGCCAGGGGCAGGTGACGCAGCCGTCCTCGACCGTGCCCTCGGAGAGGGGGCCGCCCATGTGGCTGCACTCGGCCGCAAGGATGTGCACACGGTTTCCGGCCTCGCGCACGACCAGGACCGCGACGTCGGCGACGTGCCGCCTGACCGGCTGCCCCACGGGGAGGTCGGCGACCTCCCCGACGTCGTGCCACCCGGACCCAACCAGGTCCGGCACCGCCTCCGCGTGGTTGGCGCCGGAAGCCAGCCGATAGGCCAGGTGGCCGCCGATCGCACCGCCGAGACCCACGGCCGACAGCCCGGCGAATCCGAGGGTCTTGCCCAGAGCGGTGCGGCCGCGCGAGCGCGCGACGAGGGAGCCCGCGTAGAGCCCCACCCCGGCCAGGTTGGCGGCCGCGTGCACCAGTCCCACCCGCATCTGGCGGCGCTGCAGCTCGGCCCAGTCGGTCCAGCCGGCCAGGGCCGACGGAGCCGCGGCCGCGAGCCCCACGCCGATCAGCGCACTCGCTGCCCGCCGTTGCCCCGGCATGATGTCGAGCAGCGCGGCGGACAGCCAGGTGCCGACCGGAACCTGCACCATCAGCGGGTGGACGGGGTGGCCCAGCCAGCGGCCGTGCAGCACGTCCCGGCCTCGGCCCAGGGGAAGCGCCCGGACGGTGTCGCGCAGTCGTCCGATCACACCGTCCAAGCCCTCCGCCCGCTCCAGGCGGTCCATGCCCCGGAGGACCCTGCCGGGGCCCTGCGCCGAGGGGAGGAAGCTTTTGATCACCCGCGGTACGGCCCCACCCGTGGAGCCGCCGCCGTCATGGTCAGGTTTCCGAGTCATGGACGATAAGTAACCATTTGTCTCTCGGGGAAACTGCCTGAACACGGCGACTGTCCGCAGGACCGCCGACCGGGACGGCCTCGCGGCCGTTCTCCTCACGAGTCGCTGTCGTCTCCTCGGGACAGCCGCCCGGCCCGCCACCACGCGGCGAGCCAGGCGATCTCCTTGGCCGCGTCCATGAGGTACGTGGCGGGGATCGTGCGTCGGGGCACGTAGACCAGGTCGATGGTGAGGAAGGTGAGGGCGGTCCCGACGCCGATGCGGCGGGCTTGGCGCAGCCCCGCCGGAGTGGGTTCGGCGCGGAGCATGCTGAATCCCGCCGATGCGAGCAGAGCTCCACTGGTCCTCTGCAGCCATCGGTCGGTCTTCGCGCCGTAGATCCTTTCGAAGCTCCGCAGGGAGACGACCGGCCACAGTCCGCCGACGATGTTGAAGAGGCCCTGGGCGCGAGCGACGGCGAGGGGATGGGCAGGGGCCGACCCACCACGCCGGACGTCCGGGGCGCGCCACGCCCTGCGTGCGCGCGGTGCACGCCGTACGTGCTGCGGCGCTTCGGTCCCGCGACCCTGGCGGGACCCGGCGTAGGCGGCTTCGCGCAGGGAGCGTAGACGGGAGGTGGGCGCCAGGTCCGGGAGACATGCTGCATAAGGGTCGAACGCGCTCGGTCCGCTCACGTGCTCGGGATCCGTGTTGTGTACGGAAAGGGTGGCGAACTGCCGCCATGCCTCCCCACGGGCGGCGGCACAGAGCCGGAACCGTGCAGGCTGTCGGCCCAGTGCCCGGGCGAGCGCTGACGGGCGGGCGGGAAGCCCGCGGCCGGGCTCGTCGGGGAAGGCCGCCACGACCCGGTCCCGGTCGGGGAAGCGGTAGCTGGTGAGCGTGGAGTAGGGGCCGCCGAGGGCGTCGGTACGCGGTACCGGAAGATGCCGCGTGAGAGGCCCGCTGCCGCTGGAGGTGAGCAGCAGGTCCAGCGGTCGGTCCGGTCCCCCGGCGTCCTTGATCCTGAGCGCCAGGCCCAGCCCGTCGGGCAGCCGTGCCGGCAGTCCCGCGGCCCGCGACCAGCGCACGGTGACGTCGTAGCGCCCTCCCCTGTCCAGCCATGCCACGCCCGACGGCCGGTCGCCGGGCGGGAGGACGTCGAGCACCCCGGAAAGGACCAGACCGTCCGGGTGCAGGGCCGGGCGTCGACCGCGACGCCGGGCCAGGCCGCGGACCAACGCCTGAACGCAGCGGACCGTCGCCTTCACCGTCCTCTCCGGACCGGCGATGAGGCCCGGACGGACGCGCCGGACGAGCGTCGAGTGGATGGCCTTCGGGGTACCTCGATGCGAACAGACATGATCTCGCCCTCCGTACGCGCTCACATGTCCCGCGGGTACCCACCACGCCCCTGCCGACACCCGGAGCTTCTTCCCACCTCACGTTGATGCGTGGTGAAGGACAGGGACGGCCGTGGCCTGCTCACCGACACAGCGGATCGTGGCGTGGGCGGCGTTGTGGAGACGTTCCCACCGCTTGAGGCGCCGGCCCCGAAACGGTACGCGGACGGATTCGCCGGCGCCAGCGCGTCCCAATCCCTGCCGCCTGGCCTTCAGCCGCCCGCTCAGGAACTGCAAGGTGCGGCTGAACGGATCTATCGGGGGACAAGCACGCGAAGCTCCTGGCAGACAAGGGTGATCTTGGTCGAGAACCCGTCTACCAGGAGCTTCGTCGTTGCGCAGCCATGTCCAACTCGCGGCCGGCACCGCCGGCTCTCCCTACTCGGTCCGCCGCGGCCGGTGGGTGAGGCGGTCGGCTCAGTACAGCCGCGTACAGCCGTTGCGGGTGCAGAACTCCTCGGCCAGGGGGGTGACGTTCTCGTCGTACATCGCGATGTAGACCCGCTGGACGCCGCCCGACAGCGCGATCTGCAGCGATCCGCTGAAGGCCTGGTTCGGCCCGCCCGCGTTCGCCCACGGGCTGCAGATGGCGCCGGTCGTCACGTCGCCGTTCGCCCCCCAGGCACAGACCATACGGGAGCCGCTCGCCGCGTGGACGGCGCCGGACACGCTGGCGGAGTACCCGTCGGTGAAGTGGATGGTTCCGGATGTGGTGCTGTTGCCGTAGTTCATGCTGAAGGGCCTGTCCACGCTGTTCGCGGTGGCTTGCGCCGGGGCGGCGAAACCGATGGCCACCATCACGGCCACAAGCATCACCATCAGGGGCTTGCGCATGACTCTTCCTCTCCGTCGGACGAACATGGAGCGAACAGGAGCTTCCGCCATGCTACTTGTGACCGACCGTGAACACGTC
Source organism: Streptomyces sp. NPDC006197 (assembly GCF_040613865.1). NCBI lineage: Bacteria > Bacillati > Actinomycetota > Actinomycetes > Kitasatosporales > Streptomycetaceae > Streptomyces > Streptomyces sp. NPDC006197. The sequence continues at coordinate 3,406 of NZ_JBEXSZ010000112.1, forward strand.
AATACGCGCCTGCGGGTGCGGTGTTCCGCCTTCATGACAGTGAGCCTTTTCCAAGCTGGCGGCGCTGACCGCGCCGGCCAGAGCATCCGAGTGCTCTTCCCGTACTACGCCACGTTCCTGGACGGTCTTCAGGAGCGTTCCAACCGGCTCATCGAGGATTCGGCGCGGGAGTGGAGCCGGCACGGCGAGGACAGCAGCCAAGGGCTGAGCCGCAAGCTGGTCCGCTCTCTGACGGTGCCGGGCGGCACTTGGCGGACGCCGGTGGCGGCCGGACGTCGCCCGTCCGCTCCCCTCCCGATTCCAGGTGGGGGAAGGGGGCGAACACGTGCAGGTGGTGCGCACGTACGACCGGCCGCCGCCGTAACCCTCACTTGCTGACGCGGCGCCATTGCTGTTGAGCGCTGCCGTCGGGGGTCTGCTGTTCCAGTGTGGCGCCGTCGGAGGTCGACCGTCCGGTGATGCCGAGCACCTTGCCGCTGCGGACACAGGTCAGGGTGATGTGTCCGTCGCCGGTGTCGGTCACCTGCCAGCGCTGGTTGTCGGCGTAGGTCGAATTCCACTGGACGAGTCTCGCGCCGTCGGCGGTGCCGCCGCCGCTGACGTCCCAGGACAGACCGTTGGGGGTGCGGATCTGGTAGACGCCGCTTCTCACGGGGACGAAACGGAACTGCTGGTTGGTCGCTTCGCTCGGGGTGTACTGGATCAGTTCGGTGCCGGGGCTGGTGGAGGCGCCGGGGACGTCGATGGCCTTTCCGCTGTGGCGGTTGATCAGCTGGAACACGGTGTGCTGGACGGGGGGCGTGACGGTGACGGACCCACTGGAGGGAAGGGTGACGGTCTGGCTCCAGTCGCCGAAGACGATCGTGGTCGACCGGCCGGCCGTGCCGCGGAGCGTGGCGCTCGTGACCTGTCCGGACGACCAGGAGAGGTCGACGGTGAGACCGCCTCGTACGCCGACGCCGGTCACCGAACCGGAAGCCGCCCACGCCTCGGGCAGGGCGGGCAGGAGCTCCACGCGTCCGGGGCGGGACTGGACCAGCATTTCGAGCATCGCCACGGGCGTGCCGTAGTTGGCGTCGATCTGGAAGACCGACCTGCCGCCGAGGCCGTACATGTCGAAGAGGTTGATGGCGGAGCCGTTGCTGAAGCCGACGGAGGGCTTCAGCACGTTCATGACGCACTCGTACGCCTTGTCGGCGTGCTTGAGGTGGGCCCAGCAGATGGCGCGCCATGCCGTGGCCCAGCCGAAGCTCTCCATGCCGCGTGCGTCGAGGAGCTTGGTGGCGCCGGCGACGAGGGCCGGGGGAGAGTCCTGGAGGTTGATGCGGTCGCCGGGGAACAGGCCCATGTGGGCGGAGAGGTGGCGGTGGGTGGTCTCGCCGAGGTTGCCGTCGCTCATCCACTCCTCCAGCCAGCCGCTGGTGGCGCTGACCTCGGGCAGGTAGAGCTTGCTCTGGAGACCGGCGATGGTGGAGGCGTAGGAGGCGTCCTTGCCGAGTTTCGCCGCGGCGGCCCGGTAGTTCTCGAACAGCTGCCAGACCAGCTCCTGGGCGTAGGTGATGCCCCGGGCGTTCTCGGGACCGTGTTCCGGGGACCAGTCGTGGTCGTCGATCAGGACCTGGCGAGCGGCGCCGGTCGCCGGATCGGTCACGGTCGTCGTGATCAGCCGTGCCTGCCAGAACTGGCAGGCGCCCTTGAGCAGCGGGTAGATCTTGGCGAGATGGGTGGTGTCCTGGGTGTACTCGTAGTGCTCGTACAGCGAGTTGCACATCCAGGCGTTGCCGGCCGGGTGCCACCACCAGCCGTTGCCGCCCCAGACGTTGGTGGAGATGGCCAGGGTCCGGCCCGCCACCCTGCCGGAGGTGTTGCGGAACCGGTTGCGGGAGTCCTGGAAGAGCTTCGCCGTCCTGGTCTGCCAGCCGGGCAGCTGCGCGACGCAGTAGTCGGTGAACGCGTCGAAGCACTCCGAAAGGCCCGCCCGGTCGGGCAGCCAGTAGTTCATCTGGACGTTGATGTCGGTGTGGTAGTCGCTCATCCACTCGGGAGTGTTGCTGTCGATCCACAGACCCTGCAGATTGGTCGGAAGGCTGCCCCGGGACCCGGTGATCGTCAGGTAGCGGCCGAACTCCAGGTAGGCGGCCTCCAGCTCCGGGTCGGGCGCGGCACCGGCCGCGGAACGCGCCGCCAGCCGTGCGGGGGTGTCCAGCGCCCGCTGCGCGTCCGTCGAGGCCCCCAGGTCGACCGACATCCGCTGCTGCAGCCGCTGGAAGTCGGCGACGTGCGTCGCCAGCAGCGCCGTACCGCTCGCCGCCCCCGCGGCCGCCGCCCTGCCACGGGCCACGGTCAGCGGCACCAGCGCGGTGTCCTTGTAGGCGACGGAGGCGTCGGCCTTGTAGTTGGTGCCACCGGACAGGATCAGTACGACCTCGGTGCAGCCCGTGAAGGTGACCTTCGTGCCCGTCGCCGAGACGCTGCCGCCCGTACCGACCGCCTTGACCAGGGTCGCGTACTTCAGCGTGTTGGGCAGCGTCGCCGCGAACGACACCTCGGCCCCGGCGGCGTTCGACGTCACCGTCTCGCCCCGCGTTCCGGTGAGCGTCAGCGACCCCGTGTAGGAACCGCCGCCGCTCTGCGAGAGGCGCACGACGATCACGTCGTCGGGGTGGCTGGAGAAGACCTCGCGCCGGTACGTCACGCCGCCCAGCTGGTAGGAGGCGGTGACCAGGCCGTTGCTCATGTCGAGGGAGCGGCGGTACCCGCTGATGGCCGAGCCGCTGTGGGCGGGTATCTCCAGGTACGCCTTGGCCAGCATGCCGAAGGCACCGAAGTCGTCCGTGCCGTAGGGGAACTGTCCGTCGGCCTGGAGCGCGGCGTTGGCGTGGCCCGTCCACAGCGTCGCGTCCGCGAGTACGAGCGCGTCCCGGGACGGGTCGCCGGACACCAGCGCGCCGAGCCGCCCGTTGCCGACGGGCAGCCCCTCCTCCATGATCACGCTTTCCCGGCCCGGCGAGGGGTACCAGAGGGTGACGGTCTCGTTCTCCGGCACCAGGGACAGTGTGCTCGGCCGCGTCACCGCGGCTGCGGGCGGAGTGAACTCGGGCAGCGACGACATGGCGAACAACGCCCCGAAAGCGGCGGCTGCTCTCAGAACTCCACGGCGGGAAACGCCGGACTCGCCGCTTGCGGTCGGTGGCTGGGGGGCGGGGTCGGACATCACGGTGCTGCTCCTTCGGTCGACAGGATGCGGAGGTCGCGGCGGACCGTTCCGAGGCTGATGGCCGGGTGACGCACAGCGCTGCGTCCGCCTGAGCGGGCCGGGTCGCCTTCGACCGGCGGTGCTGAAAGCACCGCCGTTCTGCCGGATTTGCGTCGCATGGTCACACGCCTCTTGCGATTCGCGGTACGGAGGATGGCGCGCACGTGGTGCGCGAGAGGACCTGGCCCGGGGGAGCGGCGCAGCGCAGTCGACCGTCGGGCCGCCGGTGAAGGTCCCGCTGGAGGAAAGGCTGACGCTGTCACCACATGGTTGTGGTTCGCCACCTCGCGTGTTTGCGTAAACACGAGTCTGGCTGAGAGTTTGCGATCCCCGGTCGAACCTGTCAACCATCAGGACAGAACCAGAGGACTTCTCTGACCACAGGTCGAGCCGGTCAGGTCGCCCCGCCCCGTGCCCCGCGACCGTCCTGCGTGCAGGATCTCCCTTTCGGTGCGCGACCCAGCCGGGCGAGAGGGGCACCCCGCCCACACCGTCCTCCCCGGCGCCCGAGCCTCGGGCACCAGCCCCAGCGGCCGGCGAACGACTCGACGAACAGCAGCCCCCGGGCCCCGTCCAGCGGTTTCGGACCGGGGCCGCACTCACCCCCTGGCCCCGCGAACCAACCAAGATTCTTTGTCAGACAGGCCGTAAGGGCTGTCCCGTAACTGCGGCCGGGGCGGGGTGTCGGCCACCTGGGCACGCCCCAATGTCAGAGGAAGATGAGCTCGACGCTCTCGTCTACGCAGAAACGCAGGACGACCATCAGCTGTTGAGCGTCTTGGATGTGCTGCCCGAAAAGCGTTGAAGCGGATGCGGGGCCATTGGACGTCCGGGCTGCTGACGTCTCCGTCTCCTGGGAACAGAGTCAAGCCCACGTGGTCCTCCTCGCTTGCGAAGTGGACAGGATCGGCCGGAGCGAGCGTCATCGGCAACTGAAATGATCGCCGTGTGGCTGGTGTGATCACGGCGTCGGAGCCGTCCTGGACAGCCCCGTTCTCCGGGCTGAGCCCGCGCGTCTTCGGGGGGCTGGTGACGATTCTGCGGCGCGAGGGTGCGGACGCGGTCCGCAAGGGCCGGCCCTGGGGCCTTCCGCTGGAGAACCGGGCACTGCTGGTCGCGGCTTACTGGCGCACGAACCTCACGATACGCCAGCTCGCCCCGTTGTTCGGGGTGTCCAAATCGGCGGCAGACCGGATCATCGACCACTTCGGACCCCTGCTCGCGCTCCGGCCCCGCAAGCGGTTCGCCAAGGACACCGTGGTGATCGTGGACGTCACCCTGGTCCCCACCCGGGACCACACTGTGGCCGAGCGGTCGAAGAATTATCGGTACTCCACCAACCACCAGGTCGTCATCGACGCCGACACCCGCCTGGTCGTCGTGGTCGGCCGGCCGCTGGCCGGCAACCGCAACGACTGCAAGGCATGGGAGGAGCCCGGCGCCAAGGCCGCCGTCGGCAAGACCCTCACGATCGCCGACGGCGGCTACCCGGGCACCGGATTGGTCATCCCGCACCGTAGAGAGCGAGGCCAGACCGCACTTTCGGCCCGGAAGGAGGAACACAACAAGTCCCACAAGCAGGTCCGTGCCCGCGTTGAGCACGTCTTCGCCCTCGCCGGATAGGCGAGCGGCCCGCACAACGGCCGAGCATGCCCCAGTCGACTCGTAGATCATTTACGGGACAATCCTTAGTGAGGTCCATCGACAAGGTCCTCCCCTGCGTAGGTGAAGTACCAAAGCGGCCGGTAGCACTCCCAACCCGCCGGCCTCAGCCCGATCGGCGCCATGGCCCGCCCGATGGCCGTACGCACCTGCAGGTGATACTCCAGGCTCTCCGCTCCGGGCGTCCGCATACCCTGCATCATCACCGTGTGCGCCTGGAGAACCTGGAAGTTCGGGAACGCGCTGACCACGTCCGCCAACGCGGTCACCCCGCGCGCGAGGTCCTCCATCGGGTCCAGCCCGACGATGTACGTGTACGAGGTGTCCAGGCCATCGTCACGCACAGCTCCGCGTCCTCGGGCCAGGCAGCCTCGGTGAGCACGTAGGCGCGGCACGCCTCCGGGCCCCGGGGCAGCACGTGCCGGCAGAAGCGCTGGCCGTCGGCCGCGACCCTGGCGAGCCAGCTCTCGCCGAGCCCCAGCTCACGCAGGTGGAAGTCCACCAAAGCGCGCCCGCCCTGCGGATCGGCCCGGGTGTAGGAGGGTTCGGTCGCGGGCCCTTCGCGGGTCCAATCGCTCACCGCGATTCCTTCGAGAGGACAGAGGGCTGGGACCAGGGGTTGTGCTCGATCACCGCCGTGGAGGCGATGAGCAGCAGCACCACGACGAGGAAGCCGACGTAGGACGGAAGCCCGGTCCGCTCACTCGGGAGGGCCGACGCCGGCTTCTTTTGCTTGTGCCGGACGCTCAAGCCCGCCGGGCCGAGCGTCAGCAGGGCGGTGATCGCGGTGAAGACGTCGGTCACGGCTCAGTTCCCGCTCGTCCCGCGGGGCCGATGAGGACGCGCAGCGCGCGTTCGACGGCGTCGGGCTGCTCTGCACGTGTCCACCCGCCCCTGCGCATCGCCGCCTGCAGATCGGCCAGGAGGAGAGCCTCCCGGGCCTCCGGTGAGGGGGCGAGGGCATACGTCCCGGGCGTCTCGTACGACCGATGGGGGCGCAGCAGCCCTCCAGCATCAGCTGAAGCAGGGCCAGCCGGACCGTCGCCAGGGATGTGGCGAACTCGATGGCGATCCACCGTTGGGACGGCAGCCGCTGGTCGAGCGGGTAGGCGCGATCGGCAAGCCGCTTTCGGACCGCCTGTACGACCAGATCGGTCACGGTGCCGACGTCGCGCGGGGGCCGTGCCCCGGGCCGGGCGGCCCCGGCCGGCACCCGGTGTCCGCCACCATGCCCCGTACACCCATCCGGCCCCCCACACCGGCCCCTACTGCGCCTGCAAGCTACACGCTTGTTCGACGCCGCGTGCCAGCTGCCCACAAGAACCCGCAGAAGGTCGAATAGCACTCCCGAGGAGCCAACTTGACGCGTGATCAGACACGTTCAGATTCGGGCTAGAGTAGGCATTTCCAGCCAACATATTTTCCCTGGGGGATCCTTGCGTCTCAAGAGCAGCCTCGTCGCCGCCGCGGCTCTGGCCACCGTCATCACTCCGCTCCTCGCCAGCCCCGCGGCCGCGGCATCCGGCACCGAGGCAACGGTCTCGGCCAACTCGTACTACGGGCGGATGGTCATCGGCTGGGGGATCAATCCCTACCGTCTCGACCCGATCCAGATCTTCGCCCAGGATCGCGCGACCGACGGTTACGTCGTCGGCATCCGCCTCATCACCAACGGCGAAAGCGGCCACAAGGTCTGGTCGATGCGGACCGTGCCCAGCGGCCAGACGAGCGCCTCGTGGAGCACGTACTTGCAGGCCGGCTGGATCGACAACGCCTACTTCGAGGTCTGCAAGATCGGCGCCAGCAGCGGCGCGATCGCGAGCTGCGAGGCCTCTGCCGTGATGAACAACCCGTTCGACGACTCCTCCCTGTAGGGCGCACGACGAAAGGGGTGTCACCCGCATGCGGGTGACACCCCTTTTCCCTTTTCGTCTGTCTCCGACCGTCGGCCCGGGCAGGGGCCGGTCAGTCCGCCTTGAAGGAGACGATCTGACTTCGGGCGGCGAACCTGGATCTCGGCGCCATCGATCCGCAACCGGATCCCCGCGCCTCGGCGTAGGCGAACACGTCCGCCAGGGCCCGAAGTAGCACGCCGGAGTGTTCGGGGACTGGGAAGCCACGCATGGCCGGCAACGGGCGGATCTCCCCGATGGCGCGGAAAACCGTGGGGCGGGCGAGGCCATACGGCTCGGCGAGTGCGGTGTGCGGGAGCCCGGTGTGCAGGTGGACCAGGGTGACGAGCAGGCGGCCGGTGAAGCCCAGGTCGTACTTCAGGCTGGCACCGGCCTCCCGCTGCCGCTCGGTATCACGTCGCTCACGAAGCTCCGACTCGTACCGGAGGAGCCGGCGAGCCACCGATCGGCCAACTCTCCCATCAAATCGACGAGATGTGCATGCGAGACGCCGCAGAAGGCAGGATGGGGCGAGGCCGCACGGGTCCACGTCTTTGGCACACTCGAAGAGCCCGTTGCGGGAACTGTCCGAGCTGGAAACATCCCCGCGGAAGAGCAAACGCATCCGGCCAAGCACCAGCCCGAGCATCAGGACCTCAGCAGTCCGCCCACCCATTAGGAGCTGTCCGGCCGATCTAGAGGCGAATCGGTGTGGCCCGTTGGGCAGCTCGGCTGGGAGGGTGGGTGCATGAGTGACCTGGATGTGACGTCAGCTCCGCCCGGCCGTGTGGAGGTGGCTGCTCAGTGGAATGCACTGGCGCGAGGGGAGGTGACCCGCGAAGCGATGCATGCGTGGGCGGTTCCATGGGTGGAGGGCGAAGGAGCGTTCGCTGACTTCGAGGACCCTTTGGTCGAAACGGCCCTGCAGCACCTGCACGGTTTCGACCTTTGCCAGGATCCAGGCCGTCCCGGTGTCGTCTGGCACGGCATATCGGGTGAGGGCGAGTGGTGCCACTCGCTCGATGACATCACCGGCGGCCTCATCCGGTGGAAGGAGAACTGCGCTCTCTACGATGCTGATCCGCAGGGCTGGCTCCACATGGTGCGTGAGCGGGCACGGGCGTTCCTCCAGACTGAGGAAGCGAAGCACAGGCAATGTTGACCGCTCGGGCAGGCGCTGTGGTCACGACCGGATCCAGATGACGAGTGCGGCTGCGGTGACGGTGCCGAGGAAGACGTAGCCGCACTCGTCGTAGCGCGTGGCCACTGCGCGGTAGTTCTTCAGCCTGTTGATGGCCCGTTCGACGGTGTTGCGCTTTCTGTAGCGGTCCTCGTCGAAGCCAGGTGGCCGACCGCCTTCAGCCCCGACGGGTTCGGCCGCACCCGGTTGGCGTGGTCGGTGATCGGGGTGGACAGCCACAGCACCTGGCGCTCGACCGACGCGAGCGTCCGCAGATCCGGATGACCGGCGGGGCCCCTGCTCCTCGCATCCAGCGGCGCGGTCTTCGGAACCATCACAAGCCACCTCCCATACCGGCCCCCAGGGGACCGCCTCGCCTTCGTGGCCGGCAAGGTGACAGTTCTCCCGCCATCCGCATGAGCCATGATCATCCGATTCGGCAATCTGCTCAGCCCGGCCCACCAGAAGAGGACACCCCTTGAGCACCGTGCCCAACGAACGGCCCCTGGACGACACCGACGCCCGGATCCTGCTCGCGCTGGCCACCGAGCCGAGAGCGACCGTCGTCGCGCTGGCCGAGCACCTGCGCCTGTCCCGCAACGGTCCAGACCCGCCTGAACAAGATGGAGCGCAGCGGTGCCCTCGCCTCCTACGAACGCCGCATCACCCCGGAGGCACTCGGCTGCCCGCTCACCGCCTTCATCACCGCCCGGGTGGACCAGCGGCGACTGGCGGAGGTGTTCCGGGCGCTCGCGGGCATCGCCGAGGTGGTGGAGGTCTTCGGCCTCAGCGGCGAGACGGACCTTCTGGCCCGCGTCGCCGCCACCGACACCGAAGACCTCTACCGGATCGCTGGCCGGATCCTGGCTGTTCCCGGCATCGAACGCACCACCACGTTCCTGGCCATGCGCGAACTCGTCCCGCACCGCCTCACTCCACTGCTGCGCCGTGCCGTCGGCGAAGGGTGGAGGACGTGGTGCTTGCTGCTCGGCCGACCAGGCTGGGACCGTTTTTAGGTCCTGTCGGGCGGCCCGGACACGTCTGGAGTCGATCACCGCCCTGGACCAGTCCAGCAGCCTGGCCGACCGCAGCTGCATCAGCAGGACGGACGGGCGCCCTGGTGACCGAGCTCAGCCGGAACGGTACCCCCACCGGGCCGCGCCGTCCTTGCCCATGAAGCACTTCGCCGGACGCCCGTCGGAGGTCGTGGCAGTGGCACCTACGGGGGAGCAGAACTGGCCGAAGCCAACGCCGGAGCCGCCGCTGGTGCTGCTTGTGCCGTCCGAGCCCCCGGAGGTACCGCCGTCCCACGACTCGTCGCCGCTTCCTCCCGCCGTCGACGTACCACCGTCCGAGGCGGAGTCGTGAGACGGCTGCGCACGAGGCTTGGGCTTCGAAGTCGCCTGCAAACCCGACGCCGGGTCGGGCTTCGGCTCGGGTTTGGGCTTCGGCTTGGGTTTGGGTTTCGGGGTCGGGCTGGGCGCGGTGCAGGAGACGCCCGGACCGATGAGCCACAGGTCGACCTGCGTGGTGACGGGCACCTCGATGCCCGCCTCCGGCTGTTGCCGGCAGACCTGCCAGTCCGCCAGGCTCCGGCTCCGGTCGTCCAGAGGCTGCCCGGTGTGCGCGTGGAAGCGCGTGACGCGGTCGAGGTCGAGCGTGGCGAGCGTCCGCGACGCAGCGTCGAACCGCTCGCCGACGAGGTCCGGCATCACCACGCGCCGGGTCCCATCCAGTTGCGAGGGACACGGTTCCGCCTCCGGAACCGCGTAGAGCGTCAGAGTCCTGTTGTACGGGCGGGTCTGCTCGCCAGGGGAGGGGTTCTGGAAGCAGACGCGCCAGCCGGCCTGAGAGGCCGTCACCGTCCGGTACGCGGACGACGCGTCGGCAGCCTCCACCCGCCACGCCCCGCGGCGCGCCGTCGCGACGGCCGTGGTCAGAGAGGCCCCGCGGAAGTCGGGCAGGACCGACGCGTGCTCCGTTCCGCCCTGTGCCACGGCATCGGGCTGCCCGGGCCCGCTCAGCCCGGCGACCAGCACCGCGGCGACCCACACGACCACCGACACCGGATGCCGCCGTATCCACGTGGAGGTCCGCTTCCCGGCACCGGGACGCAGGGATGACCCCGGGGGCAGGAGCTTTCCCGCTGCTTCCAGGAACTCACCCTTCGGATCGAGCTTCGAGCCGTGCAGCTTGTGCGGTTTCCCGTCCACCAGGATCTCGACGGAGTCGAACATGCCGTACGCGCTCCGCAGGATCCGCAGCGGCCCGGCCACGCGGGTCGCCTTCGGCGCCAGGAGATTCCGGAGGAGGACGAGCCCCTTCCCGGTGAGTACGGCGTAGCCCCAGCCGTCGTGATAGACGGACCGGACGACCTCACCCGCCCCGAGCTCCTGCAACAGGACCTTCTTGTGGCTGTCGGAGAGGGAAATGCTCTCGCCCGACGCGACTGTGGCGGTACGCGGATCGTCAGCCAACGGATCGGACACAAGCTACCCCGTGCTCGGAGGGACGACAGACGGCCCGAGGAAGGCCCGCACGGCGGTCCCGGACGTACGGGATGTTAGCCGCTGCCCAGCGAAGTCGCTGGTCCGGGCCTCTGCCCCCCCGATTTCACGTGCACATGCCGGAGGGCAAGCAGAGGCGGGCCGGTCGTTGAGACGGGCGACGGACTCGTTTTTCGGAGTACCCCCGCTCGCGCGGGGACCCATGTCGTACCACTGCCGAACGTGGCTCGCTACGCTGGATCTTTCGACATGCCGTTCACGGAGGACTCTCCATGGCGAGCGAGAAGAAGCGGGAGTGGACACCATGACAGAGAAGAGCTCCCGTGCCTCGGGCGAAAGAGCCGTTCCCGGCTCCGGCCCGGCCGCCGCGGCCGGCGCGCCGGTCATCCTGAGCAACGAGCCCGGCTCGTTCGCCTGGGGCGTGCTGGCCAAGCGCCACCCCGCCCTCATCCAGCAGGTACGAGACGCCTTCCCGTACGGCCGCCGGCAGCACGAGGCCCTCGACGCCCTGCTGGACGAGATCACCCACGGCGTCATCGAGCCGCTCGCCCTCGGGGAGCACGACCGTGAGAGCTGGGCGGACTGGGGACAGGAGCACTTCGGGCGCTCCTGGTACGACGTTCCGTTCCTGTGGGCGGAAAGCTACTTCTACCGCAGGCTCCTCGGCGCGGTCGGGTACTTCGGCAGCGGACCGTGGCAGGGAGTCGATCCGTTCGCACCGTTCAAACGGGCCGAGCTGCGCGGCGAGGCCGTGGAGGAGGAACTGCGGGCCCTGGACGCGCTCGCGGGTGTTCCGGCGGACGAGCGGGCTGCCGCCCTGCTCCACGCGTCGCTCTGGGGCAACCGCGCGGACCTCGGCTTCCGCGTCTCGGCGGGGGAGCCGGCGGCCGGTGCCGCCACTGCCTCCGCGCTGGTGGCCGACGACAGCGCCGTGCTGTGGCAGTTGCTGCCCGTCGGGGGCTCCTCGACCGTCGCCGTGGTGGCGGACAACGCGGGACGCGAGCTCATCCCGGACCTGATCCTCATCGACCACCTCCTCGAACAGCGGCATGCCGAACAGGTCGTGCTCCACCTCAAGCCGTACCCCTACTACGTCTCCGACGCGATGACGGCCGACGTCGTCGACTGCCTCCGCCGCCTCACCGAGGCACCCGGCGAAGCCAGTGCGATCGGAGGCCGGCTGTGGAGGGCCATGGCGGCAGGGAGCTTGGAGGTCCGCACCCACCCGTTCTTCTGCGCTCCGCTGCCGTACGAGGAGATGCCCGAGGACCTCCGCGGCGAGTTCGAGAGCGCCACGCTCACCATTCTGAAGGGCGACCTCAACTACCGACGCCTGGTGGGCGACCGGCTGTGGGACGCCACAGCGTCCTTCGCCGATCTCACCGCGTACTTCCCGGGGGCCGTCGCAGCGCTCCGGACCCTGAAGTCCGACGTCATCGTCGGTTTGGAGCAGGAAGTGCTGGACGGGCTCGAACGGTCCGGGACTGCCTGGCGTACGAGTGGAACGCACGCGCTGATCCAGGCACGACGGTAGGGGAAATCTCCGTTACCTCCTGCATCGCCTCCGTGCCGCAGGGGGAGCAGTCGAGCGGCGACGCCAAGCCGTGCCACGCCGCACCCGTCAGCTCACCACGACCCACCACGAGATCGATGAAGCAGACGCGGCCCGGCGCCCGTACGACGGGCGCCGGTCACTCGTCTTCCTCTTCCTCCTCGTCGTACCAGCCTTCGATCATGCCGACGAGCCGTTCGTCGATCGGGTTGTCGAACTCGTCTTCGGTGGCGAGGAGTCGGCGCAGCGTGTTCAAGGGGTACCAGTGTGCGCCGGGCTTGGCGTCGGGCGCGCCGACGCAGGGGGTGTCCAGGTAGGCGGGGTCCGGGACCGCCGGATAGAACGCCGGGAGCAGGCCGAAGGAAACGTCCGGTTCGAACTTCCACACCCAGCCCTCGCGCCGTCGGCGCAGGGTCTCGCCGACGTACCACACGGCGCCCTGGACGAAGGGGGAGCGGCGCTGTGCGGTGATCTCCTCCGGCTCGGCGAACGTCTCCTTGACGAGGTCCTCCAGGGCATCGAGGGAGGCGTCGGAGAAGTCGAACCGGTCGACGCCGCCCGCTTCCCGGGCCCAGCTTTCGAAGGCGGCCCGGCGTTCGGCGAGCCAGGCCAGGAGGTCGGGGTGGCGGGTGGAGTCGTAGTCGGGATGGGGTGTGGTCATGGCCAGAACCTACCGAACCGTTCCGCCACCCGCGCAGGATCTTCGCGGAGTCAACACACGACACGTCAACAACCCTTTGTACGACGGGTGTTGACGGCCCCTAGGGTGGTGGGCCGGCAGGAGCGGGCACGATACGGGGGCCCCTTGTCCGGCCTGCCTCCGCAGTCTTGAGTCCCGTGGCCCCCACGACCAGGGACACTACGTGAGCACATCCATACGACAGCGCCTGAAAAGGCGCCTCTCCGCCGCGCTGGCGGTCGTTTCCTCGGTGGCGGTGCTGCTGGTCGGCCTGCCGTCCGTGGCGTCGGCCGCGCCCGGGGACTACGCGAAGATCACCGGCGGCAAGCGGTGCGATCAGACGCACCTGAAGAGGACCGTCCCGCGTACGCCGAACAACTCGGGGGCGCCGACGGGACAGCACCACTGGACGAAGTCCGGGCCGGACGAGGAGTACTACTACAACAACTCGTACAAGGGCTTCGAGAACGTTCCCGCGCCCACTGCGGCCGAGCTGGGGCAGGTCACCGGCGCGGACATCGACAAGTGGGACAAGGCGTATGCGGCCTCCAGGGACCCGGAGGACATGCGCAAAGCGATCTACGCCCGCTACAAGCGGCACCGGAACGAGTCGAACAACCCCAAGCCGTTCGGCAGCTGGAAGGTCAACCTGATCAGCGCGCAGGTCAGCAAGCAGAAGGGGGGCGTGTTCGAGGTCAAGGCGGTTCAGGACTTCAACATGGTCGGCCCTGACTGGCTGTGCGAGGTCACGATCGAGATCTTCGACAAGGACGGCAGGAAGATCGCCTCCCGGCGGTACGACTCCTACAACCAGCGCACCGGTGAGCTGGGGGAGTTCAAGTCCGACGGGAAGCGCAAGCCGGCCCAGCTCCGGGCCGACAGGATCATCCTGCGGCACAAGGACGCGAAGTACGACTTCACCCGGCACCGGCTGACGATGTTCACGTCGGAGAAGCCGAACGGGGCCACCCTCCGCGACTACAAGGCCGAGAACGACAAGCTGCGGGCGGAGCGGGGGACGGGGAACAACCCGATCCGGATCGCGGAGCGCCGGGCGACCGCGAAGGGCCTGTGGCCGCAGACGAAGTACACGAAGACGTACAACGTGTTCAACCCGCTGCCGAACCGCGGCACCCAGGGCCCGGGCGCCTCACTGGCCTACGGTTCGGGCCGGAACCCGGACCAGGCACGGCAGTTGCAGAACCAGTACCTGGCGAACAACGCCCGGTCCGCGCTCGGCCGGGGCCCGGGAGGGGTGGACTTCTCCACCCTGGAGCTCCAGTACGTCGGCAACCCGGTCAAGGGCAAGGCCCTGGACTACTCCATGAAGGCCGACCTCGTGCCCGATGAGGACGACAACCCGGGCTGGGGCGGACAGGCGAAGCTCGAACTGGCCTCCGACGCCCTGTTCACGTGGCTGGCGCTCACCCCGGACCGGCAGTGGGTGAACCTCAACCCCGACCAGCCCGACACCATCATGGACAAGGCGTTCGGTGAAACCGACGCCGGCCGTGTTCTCCTCGTGGCCGACATGGAGATGAAGCGGGACTTCTCCCGCGCCATGGACCCCAAGAAGTCCCCGGGCAAGGAGTTCATGGACGCCGCCCCCAAGGTCGACGGGGTGCCGTGCTGGGGATCGGGACGCAACTGGATCGTTCCCGGCCGGGCGAAGGTCCGCGAGCAGGACGGCGGGATCTACATCCTCGACGCCCCGCTGGAGGTCAACCACGCGGCGATGGACTTCGCCACCCCCGTACAGGGAGAGGACTGCTCGAAGAAGCTCAGCAAGGAGGAGAAGGAGCGCAGCCACCGGCTGATCACCCGCTACCTCGTCCCGCACGTCGAGAAGCAGATCAACACCGACCCCAAGTACGCCGACCTGCGCCGCGTCTACAAGTCCCGCGTCGCGGCCGAGTGGATCCGCCAGCAGGACGCGAGGAAGGCCACCGACTTCCGTCCCATCATCAACAGCAACAACCTGAAGCGGTGGCCGCTGCGCGGTGAGAACGCCCACTGGGACAAGCGGACCGTGTGGCAGGAGATGGTGAAGTCCTTCACCAAGGGCGACTTCACCTACGAGTGGCCTCTCGGTGACGGTCGGATCTACACGTTCTTCGTCGGCGGCGTCGACTTCGCAAAGGTCCCCAAGCGGAACATCACCGGCATCGAGTTCACCGCCCAGCACCGTGAACTGCCCCGCGCGACGAAGGACTCCGTCCGCACGGAGACCTCCGCCCGCGACAGCGACACCGCGTTCCTGGGCGGCAACGGTTCCGCCCTGACGGACGACGGGAAGCCCGACCCGACGCCGACACCGACCGGCCCGACGCCGACCGGCCCGACGCCGACCGGCCCGACCGATCCGCCCACGTCACCGGCCCCGGACCCGACCGAGCACGGCAACGGCGACACCGGCGGCAGCGGGGGCGCGACGCCTCCGGCGAACCGGCCGGACCCGGACGGCGGCCTCGCCGACACCGGATCGGACACCCCGATCGGCCTGATCTCCGGCCTCGCCGCGGCGATCGCCGCCACCGGCGCGGCCCTGGTGTGGCGGATGCGGCGTCGCCGCACCGTCCAGGAGTAGCCTGAACGAGCAGCACGAACAGGAAGGGCCCCACCCCGGTTCGCCCCCGGGGTGGGGCCCTTCCCATGTGTGCTGCCGGGCGGTTACGACTGCGACGGAACACTTCCTCGTCATCGTCGTACAGGTCGCTGAAGACCTGGCCGGCGGTCTTGTCATCCGACGGCTACATGGCCCCAGCAGCCTGTGGTACGACGTGGGCGCGGGTGAGGGAGTGCGTGCTGACACGCATGGAGCCCGCCTCCGGGCCGGCCAAGCGGCCCCACGGTCTGCGGCACGCCGGCATCTCGTTCTGGTTGTACTCCGGTGTGGATCCGGTCGAATGCGCCTGCCGCGCAGGCCAGGGCATCGAGGTCCTCTTCCGCCACTGCGCCGAGTTCCTGGACGGCGTGCGGGACCAAGCCGAGCGCCTCGTCGAGCAGCCCGTGGAGGGGGCGGATCGCGTCAGCCGAGGTGAGGCGCCTGGCGGGTAAAAGTCCAGGTCAGGTGCCTCTTTTCGTACTCCTGGAAGAAGCCGAGCTTCTTCGGCGAGTACGACACCAGCAGGTTCTTCGTTTGCTGGTGGTACAACCGATGAACCCGCGCTGACCAGTGCGACTGGTCGTATGTGACGCTTCGCGAAGGGGGTTGGCCCGGGGACGGTCCGGGTGCCTCCCAAGCGCTCATGGCGATGGGCGGGATCACCGCCGGGTAGACGTCAGCCCCGGCCCGGCGGCAGGTCAGATCCAGCCGCGGCGTGCCGCGACGACGCCGGCCTGGAAGCGGTTCACCGCGCCCAGAAGTTCGTGGAGGCGGCTCATGCGTCGGCGCATGGTGCGGACCGACCAGCCGAGCTGGCGGGCTATGGCCTCGTCCTTGAGGCCGCTGACCAGCAGAGTGAGCACCAGGCGATCCTCCTCGCCGAGCGGGTCCTCGGCGGGGGCGTCGAGCGGCAGGGCCTGTTTCCAGCACAGTTCCCAGTAGTCGGTGAGGGCGTCCAGCAGCGTGGAGGGGCGGATGACCGCAGCGCGCACGCCGTCGAGGTCCAGGGAGAGCGGCATCAGCGCCAGCCGGCGGTCCGCGATGGCCAGTTTGATCCGCAGGCCCGGCATCACCCGGGCCTGCTCGCCACGGCGCACGAGTCCGCGGATGTCCTCGAGCACCCCCGGCCACTCCAGCGCCTCGGGGGCGTAGACCGCGCGGTAGCGCACGCCGCGCCCCAGCGCCGTGCTCTCCACCGGGTTGGAGGTGGTCAGCGCGTACGGCGGCCGGTCCAGTGTCATGACGTCCTCACGCGCCTCCTGCTGGAGGCGGACGAACCAGCGGCCGAGCGCCTCGCGGCCGGTGGCGATCTCCACCTCCTCCTCCCCGGCGGTGCCGGCCTGCGCCGCCGCGAAGAGGCGGGACAGCTCGCCCGCCGCCGAACGGACCCGGTCCAACTCCGCCGTCCTGTTGCGTACCAGGGACTCGACCGCGGCTCCCGGCTCGATCGCCGCGTAGCGGCGGCGGGCCCCCGCGAGCCGCCCGACCAGGCCGTGGTCGTGCAGCCGGTCCAGCGCCCTGGCGGCGCGGAGGGGGGAGCAGCCGAGGTCGGCGGCGAGCTCGGCCGGGGCCGCCGTGCGCCGGGTCAACACGGCCCGGTAGACGCTCTCGTCGAACGGATCGATGCCTGCCGCGGTGAGCTCGTTCGTCATGTGCGGATCTTGGCCCACTTGTGCCAGGTGCAGCAATGGGCCGTCAAGATCCGTTGTACGGAGAGTGACTTCGACGCTAGGACTTCTTCCCATGGCCAAGAACCCACGAAGAAGCCGCCGTCTGGTGGCCGCCACGGTCACCACCGTCGCGCTGGCCGGGACGCTCACCGCGACACCCGGCACCGCGAGCGCGAAGTCACCCGACCCGAACCAGCGGGTCATCGTCGAGCTGTCCGGAGACGCCGCCGTGGCAGCCGCCCCCGGCGGCTCGCTCACCGCCCTGACCGCCGGCACCACCTCCGCCGTCGGCGAGGCCCGACGGGCCCTGGCGGCACGGCAGGACGCCTTCGTCAGGACGGCACGGCAGGCCGGACTGCACCCCGCCGCACCCCGCGGACTCGGCTTGCTCGTCAACGCCGTGGCGATGACGGTGCCCGCCTCCGAAGC
Organism: Streptomyces sp. NPDC006197; assembly: GCF_040613865.1. NCBI lineage: Bacteria > Bacillati > Actinomycetota > Actinomycetes > Kitasatosporales > Streptomycetaceae > Streptomyces > Streptomyces sp. NPDC006197. The sequence goes on from NZ_JBEXSZ010000112.1 coordinate 20,838, forward strand.
GACACGGCTGGCCGCGCTGCCGGGCGTCGTCGCCGTCCGGCCCGACACCCGGATACAGGTGCGCACGGACAGCAGCGTCCCGCTGACCGGCGCGCCCGACGTCTGGAAGCGCGAGGACCCGGCCGGGGCGAAGGCCACCGGCAGGGGCACCGTCGTGGCGGTCCTGGACAGCGGCGTGGACTACGGCCACCCCGACCTGGGCGGCGGCTTCGGCGAGGGCCACAAGGTCGTCGGCGGCTTCGACTTCGCCAACGGCGACGACGACCCGATGGACGACAACGGCCACGGCACCCACGTCGCGGGCATCATCGCGGGCAAGGCGGCCGAAGAAGGCGGCGTCACCGGGATGGCGCCCGACGCCCGCCTGCTCGCCTACAAGGTCACCGGCGCCGACGGCAGCGGCTACACCTCCGACATCATCGCCGGCATCGAGGCCGCGGCCGATCCGGGCAACCCCCACCGGGCCGACGTCATCAACATGAGCCTCGGCGGCCCCGGCGACGGCACCGACCCGCTGGGCCGCGCGGCGACCGCCGCCGTACGGGCCGGAGTGGTCGTCGTCGCGGCGGCGGGCAACGCCGGACCCGGCAGCGGCACCATCAGCACACCGGCCGCGGCCGACGGCGTCATCGCGGTCGGCGCCTCCACCAGCGGGCTGCGGATCCCCAGCGCGTACCTGGCGGGCGAGGAGCCCGAACTGATCCAGACGTACCGAGGTGTCCTGTCCGCGAACCCGCCCCGGGAACCGGTCACCGCGCCGCTCGTGGACGTCGGCGCGGGCACCCCCGAGGACTGGAAGCGGATCGGTGACGTACGGGGCAAGGTCCTGCGGGCCGACATACTCGTCGCCCCCAGCACGGACGTCCTGAGCCAGAGCGACATCGACTGGGCGCGCGAAGCCGAGAGGCGCGGCGCGCTCGCCGTGCTCGGCGGCCTCCCGGCCCACGACGGACCTGTGCTCGCCCCCACCCCGGGAACGGTCGAGGCCCGGGAGACCCCCGCCCGCCCCGACCTCACCCGCACCGCCGCCTCCGGCGACTCGTTGCGCATGGACCGCCTGGTCGTCATGGGCATAGACGCGACCCAGTACGCCCAGCTGAGCCGTGAACTGGCCGCCGGAAAGGTGTCCGTCACCCTGCGCGGCACCGACTCCACCGACGAGATCGCCTCGTTCTCGTCGCGCGGACCCGGCACCGGCTTCGGACTCAAACCCGACCTGGTCGCACCCGGCGTGGAGATCCGCTCCTCGGTCCCCACCTCGATGTACGAACCCGGTGTCTACCGCATGTCGGGCACCTCGATGGCGAGCCCGCACGTCGCCGGAGCCGCCGCCCTGCTGCGCCAACTGCGCCCCGGCCAGAACCCCGACGCGATCAGGTCCGCCCTGGTCGGCACCGCGAAGCAGCTCGCCGGCACCGGCCCCACCGTCCAGGGCAACGGACGGCTCGACGTGGCCGCCGCGGCGTCGGCCACCCTCACCGCCTTCCCGACGAGCCTGTCCTTCGGTCTCGCCGACCTGGCGGACCGGACCGTCGGCGGCACCGCGAAGGTGCGCCTGGCCAACCCCGGCAAGGAGCCGCTGGCCGTCACCCTCAGCAGCACCGGGCCCACCACCGTGTCCCCGCCGCGGGTGACCGTCCCCGCCGGGGGGTCCACGACCGTCGACGTCACCCTGCGCGCGGATCGCCCGGCCACCGACACGGAGATCAGCGGCCGGATCACGGCCACTCCCGCGAGGGGCCCGGCCCTCCGGGTGCCGTACCTGCTCGTCGTCCGGCACCTGGTCGTCCAGGCGTCCCCCGATCCGAGCGACGGCCGCTCCACCGTGCACATCGCCTCCCCGGCCGCCCTGAACGCGCCGCCGGAGATCAGGGTCACGCCGCCGCACGGCAAGGACTTCACACTGCCCACCACCAGGAACGGCGCCGGCTACTACCAGGCCGACGTGACCGGGAAGGCGGCCGGCGCCTACCGGTTGGCCGTGCGGGCCACGACCACCGACGGCCGGCGGATCACCGGAACCGGCGCCTTCGAGGTCACCCCCGCCGGCAGCCGCGGCGACCGCTGGGAGCCCATCGGCCCGAACAGCGAGGCCGGTCACGTCGCGCTCTCGCCCGCCCGGCCGAAGCAGGCCGTCGTGACCCAGTTCCGGAAGGCCGCCCCCTGGCTGACCACCGACGGCGGCGCCCACTGGCGCCAGGTGGGCAGGCTGCCGATCGCCGACGGCAACGGCACCGGAGCGGTCGTGGTCGACGCCCGCCGCCCCGACTGCTGGTGGTACGCCGTGAACACGGCCGCCGACCCCACCCGCCGGGGCACGATCCTGCGTACCGACGACAACGGTCGCACCTGGCGCAAGCTCGACGTGCCCGACGCGCACATCGACGAGTTCGTCGCGGACGAGCAGACCCGCACCCTCGCCGCGATCGTCGACGGCACACTGCTGGTCAGCACGGACGCGGGCGACAGCTGGGCGACGTACCCCACCGGCGTGACCGGTGACGTCCGCGACGCGACCCTCGTCGGCGACACCCTGTACCTGGCGACCTTCGACAGCGTCTGGAGGATCGACGGCGTCGGCAAGGGCGACCCCGGCACGGCACACCTCGTCCTCGACGAGCCCGTGAACACCCTCCGCGGCATGACGGCCGACTCCACCGTGGTGGCGGCCTACGTCCCCGGTACGGGCATCCGCGGCTCCTACGACAAGGGCCGCACCTGGTCCACCCTGCTGCCCCTGGCGGAGGGCGGCAACGGACTGTCCGCCTCCGGCGGCGACCTGTACCTGCGCGCGCTGTTCGGCGCCGGGCAGGTGAGCCACGACCACGGCAGGACCTGGAAGCCCGTGCCCGCCCCCTCGAAGGCCGCCATCGCGATGGACTACGACCGCTGGGCCGACGGCTCGGTGACCGTGTCCAGCGAACAGGACGGCCTGTACCGCGGCTCGGCCGACGGCGCCGGATACCGGAGGATCGGCGTCCAGGGCCTGACCACCTTCGCCCTCGCGGCCAGCGGCGACCGGCTGCTCGCCGGAACGGTGAGCGGCACCTACCGCACCGCGATCCCCGTCGCCGGCCCCGAGTGGGGCCAGTCCGGGGCGGAGGGCATGACCGGCCTTCTCACCTCGCACATCGCAGTCTCGCCCGAGGACACCAAGGTGGTGTGGCAGGTCCGGCGCACCGCGACCGGTCTCTTCGAGGTCTCCCGCAGCGGTGACGCCGGCCTGACCTGGCAGGTGAAGGGCACGTCGTCGGAGATACCGACCTCGATCCTGGTCCACCCGGCCGACCCGGACCGGGTGGCGATCAGCTTCAGGAGCATCTTCGGCGACGGACTCTTCTCGACGTCCGACGGCGGCAGGACGTGGAAGAACCTCTTCCACGAGAGGTCCTTCGATGCCATGGCCGGCGACCCGCGCGACCCGCGGCGCCTCTGGCTCGGCAACTCCTCGGGCCTCTACCGCTCGGACGACGGCGGCGTCACCAAGACCAAGGTCGCCGAGGGCCCCGTCTCCGCGATCGTGACGGACGGCCGACGCCTGGTCGTCGGCGGATCGTCCGTCCGGGTCAGCACCGATGACGGCAGGACCTTCCGCACCGCCGACACCGGCCCGCTCGCGGTCCACGTCTCGGACCTGCTGCGGGTGAACGGAGCGCTCTACGCGGCCACCACCCGCTCGACCGCGTCCGGACTCGTCCAGGGCGGCCGGGGCGTACTGCGCAGCACCGACAACGGCCTCACCTGGGAGAACATCTCGAGCGGTCTGCAGAACACCGACACCACCAAACTGGCCGCCGCCCCCGACGGCCGCACGCTCTACGTCGGCGCGGTCGACGGCGGGGTGCACCGCCTGAAGCTGCGCCGCTGACCCACCGCGCGCATGACGTGTGTGACCGCATGAGCGGCGCGAGCGTCGACCCGGCCCGGAACTCCCGGGTCCGGTCGATGCTCGCGCGCGTGGCACGGGCACAACCGTCAGCGTTCTGCTCGGGGCTTCCGGCACCGTGGACGGTGGATCCAGGGCCCGGGCATCACCCTGCGAAGAGGCTTGGAAGAAGCCGAGCTTCTCGAGGCTGTAACTCTGGAGGATGTTCTTGGAGTGCTGGTGGTACCCGCCTCGCGTGGCCGCTGACCAGAGGAAACAGCCAGGATTCGGCCAAGCTGCAGGTGACTGGTCCACGTATGGCCAGGATCTTGGTCGGCACAGAGTGGCCCCCGACCGATTGCCCGTGGCGGCGGCAAGTCGGGACAAAAACGAGGGGCTGGACAAAAACGAGGGGCTGGCCGACAAGTCTCCATGGGGCACGCCTCGATCCAACGTGCCACGAGAGAGAGTCGCCAGGGCTTGGACTGCGGAGCGGGCAACCGATCAGCTGCTGCGAAACACCCGGAGGCTCTCGAGCGGACGCCATGGCACAGCGAAGGGCGAGGTCGCCATCAGTTCCCGCCAGGCCCAGTTGGGCTGGCTGGCCACCATGCTGCGCCACCAGATCCAGGCGTCCTCGCCTACCCACGGCCTCGGCACGTACGTCATGAAGTTGTCTACTGAGGCGCTTTGATCTGCGACTGTGGGGGCGACGCCGTCCCCAACCCGGCAGGGGTTCGCAGGTGTTACGGAGGACTTGGAATCGTGATCCTTACACTCCCACTCGCGCGGGGACCACGAATCTGCGGGCCGACGGGGCTTGCTCACCACCTTCGGGTGGCGGTCTTCGGCCTGGTCCCTGTCGGCTGTTTCCTTGAGTGCGACGGGAGCCGGTCAGGCGGCTCTACCTTCTTGCTCGGGTTGATCGAGCCATTCGTAGGGTTGGATCGCCCAGGGGTGCTGGGTATGGTTATCAGGCGGCTGCCGTCTCGTGGTTTCCCTGGCTTCGCCGCCCGGCACCCCACGACGACTCGGCCGCCGATCAGGAAGTGCGAACAAGTCGCTGTGTAGAGCAATGCCGGCGAGGTCGTCCGTGGCACGAGCAGATCGAACACGCACGTCAGGAGCGCGATGAGCCGGATATGGGCGGGGATCGACAGCGGCAAGGGCCACCACCACGGCCTGGCCCTGGACACGGACGGCAAGACGCTGCTGTCGCGGCGGGTGGCCAACGACGAGCCAGAGCTGTTGAAGCTGATCGGCGACGTCCTGGACCTGGCCGACGGCCGTGAGGTCACCTGGGCCATCGACATGACGGGCGGGGAACCCGCACTGCTGTTGGCCCTTTTGGTCAGTCACGGTCAGGAGGTCCTCTACCTGCCCGGCCGGCTGGTGAACCGGGTCTCCGACGGTTACCGCGGCGAGGGCAAGACAGACGCCCGCGACGCCTACGTCATCGCCGACCAGGCCCGAATGCGCCGCGACCTACGGCCCGTTCGACTCGTCGACGAGGCGGCCGTCGAGCTAAAGCTGCTGACCGGGCGACGTTCCGACCTGGTCGAGGACCGCACCTGCGTGGTCAACCGCCTGCGCGGCACCCTGCTGAGCATGTTCCCTGCCCTGGAGCGGTCCCTGGACGTGACCAACACTGGCCCACTCCGGTTGCTGACCGGCTACCAGACCCCGGCTGCGATCCGCCGCACCGGTGTCGCTCGGCTGACGAGGTGGCTGGCCAACCGCAAGGTCCGCAATGCCAGAGCCCCGGCCGAAGCGGCCGTCGAGGCCGCCGAGCGGCAGCACACATCCATTCCGGGGGAGAAGACCACCGCGAGGCTGGTCCACACCCTGGCCGAGGAGGTGATGGCCCTCAATGATCGGATCGCTGAGATGGACAAGCTCGTCGAGGGCCGGTTTCGCGAGAACGAGCTCGCCGACATCGTTCTGAGCGTCCCTGGCATCGGCACGACCCTCGGTGCCGAGTTCCTTGCCGCCGTCGGCGGGGACCTGGATGACTTCGACTCCCCGGACGCCCTGGCCGCCTTCGCCGGCGTCGTTCCCAGACCGCGCGACTCGGGCAAGGTCAGCGGCAACCTTCACCGGCCTGTGGTCTATCACCTTAGGCTTCAGCGGGTCTTCTACACCTCCGCGCTGGTCAGCGTCCGCTACGACCCGAACTCGCGGAAGTTCTACGACCGCAAACGCGCCGAGGGTGAGAAGTACGTCCAGGCCGTGCTCGCCCTTGCCCGCCGACGCGTCAACGTCATCTGGGCCCTGATCCGTGACCGCCGGTGCTACCAGGTCACACCTCCGGTCACCGCGACTGCCTCACTGTTGGGGCACGCATTGTCCGCGTACCCGCCAATGTCCCAGTCGAGTACGTGTGAACGTGCCCATGACGCCGTACAGCCCGGGGCGGACAGGCCGTCCCCGCTTGCGGCAACTACGGTGAGCGGGTGACCGAGACTTGGAAGACGAATGACACTGGTGTGCTGCGGCTTCCCTCCGGGCGCCTGGTCCGTGGCCGCGCGCTTCGCCGACCGGTTCCGGCCGGTCCGACGCCTGCCTACGCCGTCTATCTGCTCGGCAGGCGGCCTCCCGAGGCCCCCTGGGAAGTCAAGTGGCTGCGCTGGCCAGACTTCTGGCTGCCCAGCAGTCACATCCAGGCCCAAGCCATCCTTGGTGAGGTATGGGCTCGTGCCGGCGTCGAACGCGTCGAGATCGCCTGCGGCGGTGGCCGTGGCCGAACCGGCACAGCCCTGGCCTGTCTCGCCGTCCTGGACGGAGTACCTGCCAGCCAGGCAGTGGACTTCGTGCGCCAGAACTACGACCCCCGTGCCGTCGAAACCCCCTGGCAGAGGCGCTACGTCCTCCGCTTCGCCGACTGACGGCGACAACTCGCCGGCGCTGGCGAGGGGGGCACCTCGGTCCAGATCGCCGCTGCCGTGCGCATGCAGGTTCTGGACCGCAAGCTCCTGGACTTCCTCAGTGAGCCTCTTTCATCCTGAATAGCTGCAGGTCAGCAGTGTGTGGACGGCTTGGACGATGGTGCCGATGCGGCGGGTGGAGCATCGGGCTCGGCGGAGGATCCGCCAGGACTTGAGCTGTGCGAAGGCTCGTTCGCCGGGAGCTCTCAGACGGGCGTGGTCGCGGTTGAACTGCTGGCAGTGCTCGGGCTGTTCGCGGTGGTGGTAGTAGGGGGTGCGGACCGTGGCGCCGGCGCCCTGGTAGGCGCGGTCGGCCAGGACAAGGATCTGCCTG
>NZ_JBEXSZ010000113.1:0-27535 GCF_040613865.1 Streptomyces sp. NPDC006197
CGCGGCGGTCGTCGACTGGCCCAGCGGCCCGAGGACCAGGAAGAGGGTCGGGGTGGGCGACGCCCAGGTCCCGGTTTTCACCCGCCGTTGCTTCCGCCGACCCGTTCGACCGGGATCCACAGCTGGGAGTCCGTCTCCGTGCCGATCTCCACCGGCTGCGTCCGCAGCAGCTCCGGCCCCGGCCGGCTCGCGTACGGGTTCGAGGGGAACCACTGCGTGAACACGTCCCGCCACAGCTCCTGGAGGGCGCTCGGATACGGCCCGTGGTTGTCGAAGACAGCCCAGGTCCCGGCCGGCACGTCGAGGGCGTCGAGTTCCTCAGCGGCCGCCTCGGGGCCGGTGGCCACACCGATCCAGTAGTCCACCTCGGCACCCTCCTCCCGACTGTCGGTCAGGTGCACCACTGCCGACAGGACCCCTTTCGGCTCCCCGTCGGCCAGTTCCTTCATCCGTACGATCGCCTGCTCGTCCAGGCTCTCCACGTGTGCCGCGGCCGCCGCGTTGACCCCCTCGTGCACGAGCGGGACCCGTGCCTTCCTGCCAACGACCCGAAACGCTTCCTTCTCGACGATCCGATACCGCATGGTCGTACTCCCTTCGACGACGACACGGAAGGACATGCGCGACTGCGCCGTGAGCGTCGCACCCGTGCGCCGGGCCTCGCCCGGCCCGATGCCGTGCACCGACCGGAACGCCCGGGCGAACGCCTCGCCCGAGCCGTACCCGTACCGCACGGCCACGTCGAGCAGCGTCCGCTCCCCGCCCAGCACCTCGGCCCCGGCGAGCGTCATGCGCCGGCGCCGCACGTACACGGAGAGCGGCATCCCGGCAAGCGCCGAGAACAGGCGCCGGAAGTGGTACTCCGACGTCATCGCGATCCGGGCGACTTCGGCGATGTCGACCTCCCGGTCGGCCTCCGCTTCGAGGCAGTGCTCGATGTGGTCGAGCGCCTGGTTGAGCTGCTCCAGCACGGGTGCGTGTCCTTCCCTCTGTTGTCTTCACCGTAGGGATCACCACCCTCCCAGGACCCGATGATCCGTGCCCGGAACGATCGGGTGACCGACTGCGTCACGTGCCCGGAGCGCCGGGCTCACGTCGGATCTGTGGGTTCACGCCGCGACAACTCCTCCGGTCTTCGCGCGGGGCCGGGACGGCCGGCCCTGGCGAAGAAAGGAGGCCACTCTGCTGAGGGGAGCTCCGACTGCTGCGGTTCCAGCGGATCCTGCTCACAGCGGGAGCTGGAGGTGGGCCTGCGGGAGGACAGGACCGTCCGGAGAGGCCGGGCGGCGGAGGGCCTCAGACTGCGACCGAGAGCAGGTCCACCACGAAGACGAGCGTCGAGCCCGCCGGGATCAACGGCGAGGGCGACTGGTTGCCGTAGCCGAGGTGCGGGGGGACGATGATCTCGCGCCGACCGCCGACCTTCATCCCCCTGATCCCGCGGTCCCACCCCTTGATGACCCTGCCACCGCCCAGGGCGAACTTGAACGCCTGGCCCCGGTCCCAGGAGGCGTCGAACTCCTTTCCCGACTCGAAGGTGACCCCGACGTAGTGAACTCGGACAACCCTGCCCGGCTTCGCCTCGAGCCCGTCCCCGACGACGAGGTCGCGGATGGTCAGCTCGGTGGGAGCGTCACCCTCCGGAAGGTCGATCTCGGGCTTCGTCAGTTCACTCATTGCAGCCTCACTCACTCTCCGCCGGAAGCCCTCGTACGGACCAGCCGGCGCATGGTCACTCCATACGGTGGATCACCACGCTACCGAGGACGCTGATCCCCCGGAGCGCGCGGAACCCGACGGACCACGGCACTCAGCGTGACTGGGCGCGCCACGGCTGCGGTGTCGCCATGATGAGGCCCGAGCCGACCGGGCGCTCGTCGTTGAGGAGGACGAACCGGTTCCCGGCCCAGGTATCGAACCGATCGCACGCCGAAACCGGGTCGTACGCGGCGGTGGGCGGCCGGGGCACGCGCTTGCGGTCGTTTGGGAGGCCCGTGACCATGGGCCCCGGGCCCAGCCCGTCGTGGGTGTTGGCGGCCGAGAGGCCGACCCGCATTCGGGCCCTGGACCAGATCAGGAACCGGCGGTGAACGGTACCGGTGTTGCCCCAGCGCACGATCTGCTGCAACCGCTGCCCGCCTGGTCGACGAGCCTACGCACGTACAGGAACGGTCACCGCGCCTCCCGCGGTCAGACGGTCGAATCGGACCCCACGACCGCCAACCCGGCGCTCCGAGAAGCCCCTGCTCCTGCGGGACGCTCATGCCTACGGATCAGACCGCCCCCTCCCTCAGGAGGGGGAACCTCCTTGCCCTCCCAGGCTGCCAGGGTGCGCCCTCAGCCCGTCGCGGACGACCGCTCGGGCGCGCTTCGCGGACTCCGGGTGGCCGTCCAGGTGCTCCAGCATGCGGCAGGTGCCCACCAGGATCGCCGTCAACTCCGGCACCTCCAGGTCCCGTCGCACCACACCGGCCTGCTGGGCGCCGTCAAGGAGGGCGACGAGCACCTCACGCAGGGCGCGCCCCGCCTCAGAGGTGGCGGCCCGGACGTCGACTCCCGCATCCGCGAGCGCTGCGGCGAAGGCGTTCTTGACGGGAGACTGATCCAGCACCAGGTCGAAGAACGCGAAGAGGGCGTACGTCGGCCCGGACTCGACCATCAGGCGGCGTCCCTCCTCGGCCAGCCGTTCCAACCGCCGGACGAGTACTGCTTCCAACAGGGCTTCCTTGGTGGGGAAGTGCCGGAACACGGTGGCGATGCCGACCTTCGCCTCCCGGGCGATCTCCTCCGTGGACGCACCGGTGCCCCGCTCGGTGAAGACCGCCTCGGCGACCTCCAACAGCCGCGCACGGTTCCGCCGCGCGTCGGCGCGCAGGGGCTTCGCACCTGCGTCGGGGGGAGTCTGATCTGTCGTCAAGTGATCCTCGCCATGCCTGGACAAACGGAGTGGGCTATCCGTATCGTCAGAAACGGAGTCGCCTATCCGATTATAGGTGGCGGGATCACGGAGGTCAGCCATGTCTGCAGCAGCCACGCCCCGCGAGATCTTCGGGGAGTTGACGGGTCTCATCTCGGCGGGCAGGTGGAGCGAACTCCCCGAGCTCTATGCGGAGGACGCCGAGGTGGAGATCGTCTTCTCGCCGGTTCCCCCTCGCCGCATCCACGGCCGGGCGGAGCTCCGTAAGCGCTTCGACGCGCTGGGGGCCTCTGACGCGATTCGCCTACGTGCTGAGAACATCCGCATCCACGAGACCGGCGACCCCGAGGTGGTGATCGCCGAGTTCGACTACGAGGGCCTGTACCCCGCCACCGGCCGCACCTTCCGCACCGCCAACATCCAAGTCCTGCGCGTCAGGAACGGCCTGATCGTCGAGACCCGTGACTACCACGACCACCTCGCCTTCGCGGCGGCGGACGGACGCGCGAGCCAGTTGCTCGCCGCACTGGACCGGCAGGAGTGACTGGTGCATGACGGAGCATCAGGTTGCGCTGAACGTAGCGCATGAAGTCCCGCAATCACGCTGGTCGGAAGCCTGGCAGTGGTAGTGGCTCGTGCGGGAAGTGGCCTTCGCCAGGGTGGCGAGTGGTGTGGGTCGGGGTGGGCGAGCAGCAGCGGTACGAGGCGAGTTCGCCGGCGGTGCGGTTGCGGTTGGTCGGCGGATGGCGGTAGCCACGGGCTGGATCGGGCGGATCGGCGTGGGCCCGATCGTCGCGAGCCGCCCGCCCGGCCTCACGACTTCACCGAGCAGCTCCGCACCCCGCCCGTACCTCAGAACCCGTTGCCCGCTGTCGAGCCCCGTGAGAGGATCAAGGTTCAATGGTCCGTCCCCTTTCACTTGCGCTTCGCAGCGCAAGTGAAAGAGCGCGGGCCGTTGCCGTGTCCACGGTTTCGAGAAATCCATCAGGATCTGCGAACGGCAGGTACCGTTTGATGCCCACAGTAGAGCTGACAGAGGCGTGCATCGAGGATGCGAGCAACATCCTGGTCGCGCCTTCGCTGTTGCATGACAACGAATTGATCAGGGACTTCTTCGGGGCCATGATCACGCCAGAGGACCTTGCTTCTGGTTCGCCCGACCTCGCACAGAAGACCGTCTACCTGTGCGGCGACATATCCGGGATCGACGGCCGCCAACTGCGTACGGCTGCCCGGGTGTTCGTTATCCGGGAGTTGTCACACGGCTACTACGAGGACGTCGAAAAAACTTGGGGCCTCGTCGGCCTCGGTCGACTGCCCATCCGTGTACATGGCGTCGGCGTGTACTATCGCCGATTTTTCGAAAGTGCCGCCGATCATTTCGGCCAGATCTGCACGGAACACGCGTTCCAATCCCTGACGGAGTCCACCAAGCCTGGAACAGCCCATCGTAGCGGAATCTATTTGACGCCGGTCACGCAAAACGGTGACGAACTGCATTTCCGCCTGCTCCGGTGCTCCACGAACCTTTCGGGGCCGACCGAGAACTTTCGCCCGACTGACACGCGCATCATCGAGGATCTGAACCGCGAGGCGGCCACCGTCTTCCGGGGCCAGGCACCGCTGAATCACGTTCTTGCCCAGATCTACCACAACACCCTTGCCACAGCCGAGCGCAAGCAGTCCAAGGCCAAGATCTCGGCGCATGCCGACAAGACCAAGGACATGCCCGTCAACGGCATCATGGCCTTCTGCACCTTCTATGACCGGCTCGACAAGCTGCAGCCCCTGGCCGAAGACGCCTTCGACTACGGGGTGAAGAGCGCCAGCGGGCTGACCAAGCTCCACTTTCGCCTCAAGGACACGATCGAAGAACACGACGAGATCGCGCTCCCGTCGCAGTTCAGCCTGACCCTCTACCCCGGCTCCGTGTTCTTCATGCCGCTGTCCACCAACCGTCTGTATACGCATGAAATCCGGCCCTCGACGTTGGAGGCGGAGTTCCTCCCGACCCGCCTGGGATACGTGGTGCGCTGTTCGAGCGCCGAAGCCGTTCACAAGAACGGTCACACGTTCCTCAAGGCCGCCGGAGATCTGGTGAAGCTGGAGCCGCCCACACAGGCCGGCATGAACGAGCTGCGCAGGCTCTACGCCGAGGAGAACAAGACCTCCTCCTTCATTGATTACGGCGACAATTTTCTCTTCAGCATGAACAGGGGAGACTACATTGCCCCCCGAGTCTAGAATCTCGGACGATATCCTCTCATGTGTTTTGCCGACCGAGGAGAGTCTCTTTGCGGAGCTGTCCGCGTCGGCTCGTCTGGAAGACCTAGGAAAAGGCCGGCGGGGTGCCGTGCTCACCAAGACTGACGAGGCGGGTGGTACGCCTCTCGTACGTACCACCACTCGATACGGCAGCCCTGCGCAGAATTTCCGGGCGGTACATGAACGACTGGCGCAACAGATTCAAGAACGTGCGGCGCTCTCGGTCGGTTTCAACAATGCTCTCATCGAGATCTACACGAACGCTTACACCACCATGGGCGGGCATTCCGACCAAGCTCTCGACCTGGCCGGTGATTCTTTTATTGCCGTCTTCTCGTGCTATCGAAATCCCGAAGCGGGCCCGCCGAGAAAGCTGATCTTCGAATCAAAGGGGATCGGTGGCGAGAAGTTCGAGATCCCCCTCGCCCATGGCAGTGTCGTCGCGTTCTCCGTCGAATCGAATCGGCGACTCAGGCACAAAATCGTATTGGACAAGCCTGCCCGGGCGGCGGACAATCAATGGTTGGGCGTGACCTTTCGGACGTCAAAGACTTTCGTTCGGTTTCGCGACGGGCATGCATACCTCCCGCAGGGTGCGCGCCTCATGCCGGCCGACGATGAGCAGAGGCGGGAGTTTTACCAACTGCGGCGCCGTGAGAACAACGAAAAGGACTTCATCTACCCCCCGCTGACCTACACCATCAGCGAGAGCGACCTGATGCCGCCCGTTTGACCTTCAGGCCTGGGGACTCGTTTTAGGTATGGTCTGACGGCAGAGCGGTTGAGTGCGCGTTTCAACGGCGTGTCCGTGATTTTGAGCAGGACCGGCACGTCCAAGAAGCGCGTCCCGCACAACCCCGCGAATGGATCAGTAGGTGACGCTGATTCGGCGTTCTGGGCCGTCGACTCGGATACGGCCGCCGTAGGGGATGACGACCTGCGGGTCGGTGTGTCCCAGGTCGATGTCGAACACCGTCAGCGTGTCGGGGGCGTACTGGCTGAGCGCCCGCAGGACGGCTTCGCGTTGCTGCTGCCGGAAGTCCGTTCGCTCCTGGACGGTCAGCCGTTGTTCGAACGACCAGCTCTTGGCCCGGCCCATCAGCAGCGCCGGGAACTGGCGCAGGAGTCCGCGTTCGCCCATGTTCCGCAGAATTCGGTAGACCTCCTCTGCTTTCGGCATTTCTTCGGACGTCTCCAGGAAGAGAACGTTGCCGGAGTACGTGTCGACCTGTTGTATCTCGCGGTCGGCCATCAGCAACCAGGACAGGATCTCCAGGTTGCCGCCCCAGCTGTTCCCTTCGACCACCCGGTCGGCGTTGTGCCAGGTCCATCCGTCGGCGGGTTCCATCTCTGGTTCGGATTCGAACGTCTGCGGGTCCTCCCAGGAGCGGTTGACGTCTCCGGAAGTCTCGGAGGGCGTGAGCTCGTACTCGCCCGACGTGAACAGGGCCGCCCGGAGGGAATCTTCGGTCAGCGGGTGCATGGCTCCGGGTCGCCCGAGCTCGACCATCACCGAACCGCCGTGGTAGCCCACCATGCCCAGGTTCCGGAGAAAGACCAGCAGGTTGGTGTTGTCGCTGTAGCCGAAGAAGGGCTTGGGATTGGCGCGGATCAGATCGCGGTCGAGGTAAGGGAGCACACTGATCTGGTCGTCGCCGCCGATGCTGGAGATCACTGCTTTGATCTGGGGGTCGGCGAAGGCCGCGTGGATGTCGGCGGCGCGTTCTTGTGGGGTCGCGCCCATCTGGCGAGTCGTGGGGTATTCCACCGTGACCAGCCCGAAGTCGCTCTGGAGTCTGCGTAGTCCTAATTCGTAGGGCATGGGCAGGAGACCGGGCAGACCGGACGAGGGGGAGAGGACCGCAACGCGATCCCCGGGGCGGGGCTTGGCGGGGTATTCGAGGGTCGGCATCAGATGATCGTAGTTGTCAACGCCTCCGACGCCGTAGGGCATTTCTCTAGTGCTGTGACCGGTGTGGTCCGCCGGGTTGGAGAGGAGGAGCGCGGTGTTCGTCGAGATCGTCTTGGTCGGTCTGCCCACAGACCGCGATGAGGTCGAGGAAGCGCTGGACACCGCGTTCGGCCCCGACGGCGAGATCACGGGCGCGGGCAGGCGAACCGTTCCGGTCAGAGCACCAGGGCAACGGCTGACCATGACGTGCTGAGCGTTTTCAGCGTCGTCTCTCGAGGGTGAGGACGGCTTTGGCGATGACGGTCACGCGGTGGGGCCGATGCGTGATCTGCGCGAGATCTGCCAGGACTTCAGCCGTGCGATGCCGCGTTCGGCGGATGTCCTTGTCTGGGCGGGTGCCCGGTTCACGGTGTGATACGGGGGTGAGTTCGCTGCCGGGTGGCCGTCAGCATTCGCCTCGTCGACATGGTGCACACGATGGACCCCAAGCTCGCCGCCGCCTTCGGCATGGAGCCGCAGGCCACCCTGATTTATCTCGCCGACCACGTCGACGAGGGCCGTCTGCCGGCTCCGTGACCAGTCGACCGGCTTAACGAAGGCGCAGGCCGCCCGGAAGTTCCTCTTCGATGATCTCGACCAACCAGTCGAAGGCGGTGGGGCCACGGCCGGCGCGGGCTTCCGCCAGCCTGGCGGCCATGTGTTCCCTGTTCGTCGGATGACAGCGGGCGAGCCACATCTCGAGCTGCCGAGCAGTCTCGGGGTGCCCAAGATGACGGCGGGAGGCTTCGTGGTCACGCCACTCGATCACGAAGTCGCCATCGTCCGGCGTCCCGAAGCCGCCGCGGAGGCAGTCGGCGAATGCATCGAGGTTCCGGCCGAAGTAACCGCCACAGCCGATGCTCTCGCCGGCGACCCGCCAGAAGTCCTCCAGCGTCCTGACCTGGCTGCCGTCCAGCACGTATCTCACCGTCACAGCCCGCAGACTACGTCCGGCCGGGCGACCTGCCTATCCGTTTTGACCCCGTGCTGTTCAGACAGAGCGCCTCGCACAGGCCCGCCGGCACTCGGAACGTAGACGCCTGAGGCGTTCAGCGCGGTCCTCACGGCTGCCGCCACGTGCTGGACCAGCGACATCGACGCGGTCAGCACATCGGGTGGGGTGTCGAACCCACCCGCGCACCACCGGATGGGAACCACCGGCTCCGGTGTGCCTGATGAACTGGAACACCGTACGACCAACGTCGTGCGGAGTCTGCGCCGGCGTCGACACCGCCGAGCCAGGGTTTGCCGGCAGTCTCCACAGCCCGGTCCGCGGCCCGCTCGGTACCGCAGCCGCTCGGTGCGCCCGCCACCAGCACAACTCCCGCGATGCCGACCACTCTGCGCTTCCTCATGCGCCCCACCCCTGCACTCATGCCGTTCTTCAGCTCGAGTACGCCCTCGAACCGGATGCTCTGGCATGTACGTATCCATTTCGGGGCCCGAGAAGAGCACCGGCCTGCGACGTCTGCTCGATCCGCGCCGAGGAACAAGTCCTGTGGCTCGCTCCCGAGCGCGCCGACGCCGTCGCGACGACGGCGTCGGTGGACGCGGCGACCTTCGGGACGACCGCGACCGGCCCCCGGCCGTGACCGTCGACCGGCCCCCGGCCGTGACCGTCGGTCAGGACCGCGGGATGCGCGGCTCCAGCCGGAACTCGAAGCCGAGGGTGCCCGGGTCGAGCGCGGTCGCACCGCCGTCGACGGTGAGCACCGCACCGTTCACGAACGAGGCGGCGGGCGACAGCAGCCAGGCGACCGCCTCCGCGACCTCCTGCGGCTCACCGGGCCGCCCGGCGGGCAGGACCCGGGTCACCTCCTCGTACGCCGCCTCCAGACCGTTCCCGCCCAGGCCCGCCTCGTCGGCGAACCGGTTCATCCGGCGGTCCGCCATGTCGGTGCGCACCCAGCTCGGGCACACGGTGTTGGCGCGCAGGCCCGCGCCCCCGTAGTCGACCGCGAGCGAGCGGCACAGCTGGAGCAGCGCCGCCTTGGAGGTGGCGTAGGCGGCGTTCCCGACGCCGTTGCGCAGGGCGGACACCGAGGCCACCGCGACCACCGCGCCGCGGGAGTCGAGCAGATGCGGGAGCGCGGCGCGCAGCAACAGGAACGGGCCGGTGAGGTTGGTCCGCATGACCTCGTCCCAGTCCTCCAGGGTCACCTCGCCCACCCCGCCGCCCCGCCCGATGCCGGCGTTGAGCACCAGGCCGTCGAGCCGTCCGTACGTGCCGACCACCGTCTCGACGAGCGAGGCCACCGCGGCGGGGTCCCCGATGTCCGACGGTACGGGCAGGGCGTCGATCTCCTCGGCGACCAGCCGCAGCGGCTCGGGGCGGCGCCCGGACACCGCCACCTTGTGTCCCGCCCGGGCCAACGACCGCGCGGTCGCGGCCCCGATCCCCGTCCCGCCCCCGGTCACCAGGTACACGCGCTCGTCCGCCATGTCCGCCGCCTCTCCCGTGTCTCGTCCGCCGTCCCCGTCCCGATGATCTTAGGCACGCGCCGCCCGGGGCCGGGCCGGCGAACCACACGGCAGGACGCGTCGGTCGGGGAGCGAGGCCGAGGGCGGGCTGGCGCCGGGTGGGCCGTACATCGGATCATGAGGGTGATCACGGACGGTGGGGGAGAGCGAAATGAGTGACCGCACGGACCTGGACGAGGCCCGCCGCGACGGCTGCACGGCGATGGTGTTCAACGCCGTCGTGGAGACCAACCCCGCCCTGAGCCTGTGGCGGTCCCTCGGCTTCACGATCCTGGGCACCGTGCCGGAGGCGTACGACCACCACCGACGCGGCCCGGCCGGCCTGCACATCCTGCACCGCCGGCTCTGAGCGTCGGCGAAGATAGGACGACCCACCACCCCACCCGTGCCGTGCGGCACGACCAGAGGAGCGACGGCAGATGCCCCCTTCCGGGTCCGGAGCGAACCCGCGACCGCCGACGATCGCCGACGTCGCCCGTACGGCGGGGGTGTCGCGGACCACCGTCTCGCACGCCCTCAACGGGCTCGGCAAGGTCGACCCCCGGACCCGTGAACGCATCAAGCAGGTGGCGGCCGAGCTGGGTTACCGTCCCAACCTGCGGGCCCAGCGGCTGCGGCGCGGCGAGGCCCGGGCGATCGCGCTCGCCTCGTCGATGCCCTTCGCGGTGGCCGGCGGCCCGTCCCGGCTCGGCTTCTACATGGAGGTCGCCGCCGCGGCCGCCGAGAGCGCGCTCCTGCACGACTACGCGCTCGTGCTCGTACCGCCCGTGCAGTCGGGCGCCGCCCTGGACTCGGTCGACATCGACGGCGCCATCGTCGTGGAGCCCGACGTGGACGACGCCGCCGCGGCCCGGCTGCGGCAGCGGGGCCTGCCGTACGTGGCACTCGGCCGGCCCGTCTCGCCGGACGAGGCCGTTCCGTACGTCGACCTGCACGGCGCGGCCGTCGCCGAGGCGCTCCTGACCCATCTGCGCGAGCAGGGCGCGAGGCGGCCCGCCCTGCTCGTCGGTTCCGGCGACCGGCACTCGTCGGTGGACGCGCGCGCGGCCTACGAACGGCTCGCCGCCGAGCACGGCTGGCAGCCGATCGTGGCGAGCGCCCCCGAGGCCGGCGGCGAGCAGGCCGGCTACGAGCAGTGCGCCGCCCTGCTTGCCGAGCATCCCGGCATCGACGCGGTGTGCGCCCTGGTCGATGCCTTCGCCGTGGGCGCGCTGCGGGCCGTCCGGGACAGCGGACGCGCCGTCCCCGACGACGTCATGGTCGTCACCCGTTACGACGGTCTGCGCGCCCGCACCGCACAGCCGCCGCTGACCGCCGTCGACCTGCACCTGGACCGGGCGGCGGCGGCCGCCGTGGACCTGTTGCTCGGACGGTTGCGGGGGGACACCCCGGCCGAGGCTGTGGTGACGGTGCCGCCTCCGACGGTGATCCCGCGCGGGTCGTCGCTGCGGACGCCCCCGCCGACGACGGGCCGCTGAGCCGCCGCCGTACCGCCCGACCGTCGGCCGACCAGACAGGGCGGAGACGGAGAGGCAGGGCGGAGACGGCGAGACAGGGACGGCGGGACGGGGACGCGTCGGCCGGTGCGGGGTGAGCCGCCGGGTACGGGAGCGGCCGCGAGGGCGGGCCGGATCAGACGCCCACCATGAGCACCACCCCCGACACCAACGCGAAGACCAGCACGAACAGGCGCATCCTGCGGGCGTCGATCCGGCGGTGCACCAGCCGGCTCAGCCACGCGCCCACGCCGATCGCCGGCACCAGCGCCAGGGCGAGGCCGAGGTCCGCCGTGTCGCCCCGCCCGGTCGCGAACAGCAGCGCAAGCGAGGCGACTTCGCCGACTAGGAAGCAGGCCGCTACGGTCGAGCGCAGCTCGGCCGGCGGCCGGTGCTGGTAGACCAGCGCCAGCGGCGGGCCGCCGACGCCCGTCGCCGTCTCCGTCAGGCCGGTCACCGCGCCCGCACCGACATAGGCGGCCCTGCCCGGCGTGAAGGCCGGTGCCGCCAGGCTCACCACGGCCGCCAGGACGGTCGCGAGGCCCACGTACAGCCCCAGTCGGCTGTCCGGGATCACCCACAGCAACGCCAGGCCCGCGGGCGTGGCCGCGAGCCGCGCGGCGGTGATCCAGCCCGCGCCGCGCAGATCGAGCGAGGCCCGCTCGCGCCAGGCGACGTACAGGTTGAGCGGCACCATCGACGCCAGGACGAACACCGGCAGCAGCCCGGGGTCGAGGATCCCGGCCACCGGGGCGACGATCAGCGCGAAGCCCAGGCCGCTGCTGCCCTGGACGAAGGCGGCGGCGGTCACGGTCAGCGCGAGCACCGTCAGGGTCTCACCGGTCATCGCGCCGTGCTCCGTTCCCGGCCGACCACGACCGCGCGGGCCCGGGTGGACGTCGGGTGCGCGCGGGTGATCGCCGCCCGGGACACGGTCGCCTCGGCCAGCGCGGCGGCGCGCCGGACCAGTGCCGACCCGTCCCACCCGACCGGCCCGCCGCACCACATTCTGAGGCGTCCCGCGACGAACACGGCCGTGATCTGGTCCCTGTTGCCGCGCCGTACCAGCTCCCAGGGGAGGTCGTGGGAGAGCGCGAGTTCGGGAGTGGTGACGTCGACGAGGAGGAAGTCGGCCGCCAGGCCCGGGGCGATCGTGCCGGTGCGCGCGCCCAGGCCCACGGCGTCGGCGCCGCCACGGGTGGCGTGCTCCAGCCAGGTCCAGCCCGCGCCGCACGAGGAGTCCCCGCCGGCGAGCCCGTACGCGATCCGCTGGGCGAACTCGGCCGCCTCGGCGAGCCGGAAGCCGTCCCCGCGGGTGCCGTCGGTGCCGAGGCCGAACCGGATGCCGCGTTCGGCCATGGCGGTGGCGGGCGCGACGGCGTTGCCCTTCCAGGCGCTGGCCACGGGGTTGTAGCTCACGGCGGTCCCGGTGGTGGCGAGCAGGGTGAGTTCGCGCGGGGTGAGCAGGGTGGCGTGCGCGGCGAGCAGCTGGGGCCCGAGCGCGCCGATCGCGTGCAGGTGCTCCAGCGGCCGCAGGCCGTGGGTCAGGAGGGACCGCTCGACGGCGGCCAGATGCTCGTTGACGTGGATCTGGACGACGGCCCCGGCCGCCGCGGCGAGCGCGGCGGTCCGGCGCAACGTCTCCTCGGTGGCCGCCTCGGGGATGGAGACGGCGAGGGAGGCGTGGACCAGGGGATCACCCTCGTACCGTACGAGGTGCTTCTCGGCGCGCTCCAGGACGCCGGGGCCGGCGACAGCTGCGCCGTCCTGGTCGTTGCAGACGAGGCCCAGGACGCAGCGGAGGCCGGCGTCGCGGGTGGCGGCCGCGATCACGTCCACGTCCACGTCTGCGCGGGTCCCGGCGTCCGTGACGGTGGTGAAGCCGCCGCGCAGTGCTTCGAGCGCGGCCAACTTGGCGGCCACGTAGGCAGATTCCTCGTCCAGTGCGCCCTCCAGCGGCACCCACACCCGGCGGAAGATCTCCGACGGCTCGCCGAAGGCGAGGGCGGCGCCGAAGCTCTGGGTGAGGTGGTGGTGGGCGTCGACGAAGCCGGGCATGAGGAGGTGGCCGGGGAGGCGTACGGGGGCGGTGTCCGGGTGGCGGCCGACCAGTTCCGCGGCCGGTCCCACGGCGGTGAAGACGCCGCCGGTGACGACCACGGCGTGGCCGGTGGCGGGGCCTTCGGGCAGGAGGACGGCGTCCGGGACGAGGAGGAGCGGGCCGGGGGAGTCGAGCAGGTCTCGCAGGGGGGTGTGCTGGTTCATCGGTCGCTTTCCGCGCGGGGGCCGGTCAGCCGGGCGACGACGCCGGGCCGGACGTGGTGGAAGAGGATGTTGAGGACTGCGGCGACGAACGCGCCGACGGCGACGCCGCTTTCGAGGAGGATGCGGAGGTTGGGCGGGAAGCCGCCGTACACGCCGGGGACGAGGATCGGCAGCAGGCCGAGGGCGAGGGCGACGGCGCAGACGAAGGTGCTGGTGTGCCGGTCGAGGTCGGAGCGGCCGAGCATCTGGACGCCGAGCACGGTGATCACGGCGAACACGACCATCGCGGTGCCGCCGACGACGGCGGAGGGGATGACGCTGATCGCCCGGGTGACCGGGGCGAGGAAGCCGATGGCGATGAGGGCGACGCCGGCGGTCGCGGTGACGAAGCGGCTGCGGACGCCGGTGACCCGGACGATGCCGATGTTCTCGCCGCTGGTCACCATGAGCGGCAGCCCGAAGAACCCGCCGAACAGGGAGGTGAGGGCGTCGCCGCGGACGGTCCTGGGCACGTGGACGCGCCGGTCGATCTCCTTGCCGACAGCTTGTGCGTTGATGACGGTCTGGCCGGTGGCCTCGGCCATCGAGGCGAGGCTGTAGAGCATCAGGGGCAGCGCGGCGAGCAGGTCGAAGCGCGGGGTGCCGAAGGGCATCAGGTGCGGCAGGCTGAGCAGTCCGCCGTCGGCGGCGTGGCCGAGGGGGACGCGGCCGAGCGCGGCGGCGAGCGCGGTGCCGGCCAGCAGGCCGAGCATGACGGCGAGTTGGCGCACGACGCCGGAGAACAGCAGGTAGAACGCGACGGTGAAGCCGATCGTCGCGATGCCGAGCAGGAGGTTCTGCGGCTGGGCGAAGCCCGGCTCACCGGGGCGGCCGGTGACCAGGACGGCGCCCACCTTCACCAGGTTCACGCCGACGATGACGATCATCGTGCCGATCACCAGGCTGGGGAAGAACGCGAGCAGCCGTGAGAAGAGGGGCAGCACGACGAAGGTGAACAGCGCGGTGAGGATGACCGCGCCGCACGCCGTCGGCAGGCCGTGCTGTCCGGCGATGGCCAGGAACAGCACGAGCGGGGCGCCGCCCGGCAGCATCACGAACGGCAGCCGGGGCCCGAACTTCCAGGGTCCGAGCGACTGGATGAGCGAACCGACGCCGGACAGCACGAAGGCCGCGGACAGCAGATCGACGGTCAGCCGGGCATCGAGCCGCAGGGTGGCGCTCATCAGGAAGATCGCGGAGATGGGCGTGGCGGCCATCACGAGCACGTGCTGGACCCCGAAAAGCAGGATCCGGCCGAGCGGACGGCGCTCGTCGACGGGGTGCACCGCCGCCGGTCGCTGAGGTCCGTCGGCGAGGGGGGTGTCCGGGCCCTCGTCCGGCGACGCGGCCGGGCTCGGGAGCGGAGTGGGGGACGTGGGCGGGGGCAGGGAAGGGCGGGGACTGGACACGTTCGAGCTCCGTTCGGCGTTCGATACGTCGTGGTTCAGCCGCGATCCGGCCCCGGACGGGGAGCCAAATCGATTTGGCCAAATCGATTTGGCCGCCAGTATGTGAGGGCGCGCCCGGGCCGTCAAGAGATCCGACGGGCAAGCGGGCGCGAGGACGGCGGACCCGCCGCCGCCACGAAGGCCGTGGCACGAGCACGCGGTGGTCCGGCACCGGGCGCCGGACCACCGCGTGCCCGGTCATCGGAGGCGGCAGCGTCCTTCGGTACGGTGTTCAGCTTTCGGTGTTCTTCCGGGTGAGCGGCACGGCGTTCGCCGCTTTCCACAGCGAGGGCGCCGCCGGCCTGCGGTCCGTGGACGCCGTCCGGGACGAGAGGGAGCAGCGGCTGGGCGCCGGGCAGGACCTGGCGCTGGGTGACGGCCGCGAGCCGACGGCAAGGATGCCGGAGAGCGATCCACCCCGGTTCTCCACGATGAACGGTTCGGGCAGCGCGACGGGCCCGCCGGCATGGGGATGTCTCTGTCCTTCCCGGCCATGAGGAAACGGGGCTGGGAGTGTTGTTGCTTCTGATCGTGCTGGTGCTGATGATCGTGGGGGCTCTTTCCGGACCGGACACAGGCACCGTGGTCCCTCCTTGGGACGGGGAGTCGGGCTGGCACTGACCGGAGTGCCTTCGCGACCTGCCGGAGCCGGCGGAGCCAAGGCGTCGTCCCTCATGGCGTGATCATTCGCTGAACTGCGCAGACGGCTCCGAAAGCGTGGCATCCGGCACCGCATCGCCCGCAGGGGAATCGAGTCCTCGCAGCGGCGCGGCCGGCACCGATGGGCAGCCGTAATGCTGACGACGGCGATGATCCGGCTGGATACGCTGGCCCGTCATAACCAGCTGAAAGGTGCCACGATGAGTCAGTACTTCGACATCGGCGACGAGACGCTGTGGAACCCGTCCAATGGGGCCTCTCGCATGCCCCGCTGACCAGCTCGACCGCGTACGCCCTGCTGCCCCGGGAGCCGGGAGCCGGGAGCCGGGAGCCGGGAGCCGGGACAGGACGACAACTGGCGCCGGTCAGCTCAGGAAGTGGAGTCGGCGAAGTACGCCAGCCCTGCCAGCAGTCCTGCGTAGGCCAGGACCAGCAGCAGAGCGAAGAGGATCAGGACCCAGCCGGTCACGATACCGAGCAGCGCGACGCCGCGGTCGCGGCCGCCCAGGTGCTTGCCTCGACGGCGGCCGAGGTGCCCGGCGGGGATCGCGACAACACCCGACGCGAACACCAGCAACGTGTACAACCCGCCGTACAGCAGCCAGAACATCGGCGTCAGGAAGATGCCCGCGATCAGACCGGCGCCCAGAAGGGCGGCCCAGACACTGATCCGAGCAGGTGTGTTGCGAGTAGCGCTCGCCGCACCGGTGTCCTGATCGGCTTCGGGCATGTTTGATTCCCCCCTGGCTGGCACCAGCGAGCCACTCTACGAGAACGGCCTGCCTGAGTGACATGCGCGCATGTCTGCAAGCTTGAGGGCTCGGCGGTCTCGATCCGCCACTGCTCGCCGACAGGGGTTTGCCACCCCCACCCGACGAAGGGATTCGAGACCGAACACTCACGCCCGGACAACGATGGGTGAACGGCCGCCGGTGCAGCTCAGGACCTGATCATGGTGCTGGTGCTGGTGCTGGTGCTGGTGCCGGTGCCGACGTATGGAGCCTTCGGCTCGTAGGTCGCCCGGTTCCGAGGGCACCATGGAGAGACCCAGTCCTCGGGCACTACCACGCAGGGAGGTGGGCGATGGAGCCGAATGGATCCGACGGGGCGGACGGACATGCCCGGGAGCCTGGGGCCCTCCCGCCGGGCGGCCTCCTCGATCTGCTGAGCGTGTCCGCCGTCGTGCTGGACAGCAGGGGCCGCATCGTGTTCTGGAGCCCGCAGGCCAACGACGTCTTCGGCTACACCGCCGAAGAGGCGCTGGGCCGGTACGCGGCCCGGTTACTGGTCCACGAGGAGCACAGTGAGGTGGTGGCCCGGCTGTTCGCCGAGGTGATGGGCACCGGGGCGAGCTGGGCGGGGGCGTTCCCCATCCGGCACAAGGACGGCAGCACGCGTCTGGTGGAGTTCCGCAACATGCGGCTGACGGACGATCTCGGCGATGTGTACGCCCTGGGCATCGCCGCTGACCAGGTCACTCTGGAGGGGATCGAGGCCCGGCTGGCGCTCTCGGACCGGCTGGTGTTCCAGGCGCCCATCGGCGTCGCCTTCCTGGACACCGACCTGCGGTACTCGATGGTCAACCCGGCGTTGGAGCGCATCAACGGCGTTCCCGCCGCCGACCACATCGGCCGCCGCCCGCGAGACATCCATCCGTTCGACGGCATCGACACGATCGAGTCCGCCTTGCGGCAGGTCCTGCTGACCGGCACGCCGCTGATCGACCAGTACATCGTCGGCCGCACCAGGGCAGATCCGAATCATGATCACGCCTGGTCGGTGTCGTACTACCGGCTGGAAGGATCCAACGGGCGGGTGCTCGGCGTGGCGAACTCGGTGGTCGACGTCAGCGAGCGCCACCAGGCCACCCTCGAGGCGGACCGGGCCCGGCGCCGCCTGTCGCTGATCGCGGAAGCCTCTGCCCGCGTGGGAACCACTCTGGAGGTGGAACGGACCGCTCAGGAGCTGGCCCAGGTCGCCGTACCGGAGCTGGCCGACCTCGCGGCCGTCGACGTCCTCGACGCCGTCCTCGCCTTCCGGCGCGTCACGGGTCCTCGTGACGGGCCGGAGCTGTTCAAGGCGCTCGCCGTCGCCTCCGCCTACCCCACCGACGCCGTCTCCGCGGCGGACACGGTCGGAGATCTCGCCGCCTACGGCGCCGACCGGCTCATCACCCGGTGCGTCCACACCGGCCAGCCCGTCGTCGTCGCCCACACCGGACCGGACGACCTGCTGCGCATCGCCCGCGACCCGGAAGCCGCCAACGCCTTCGCCCGGGCCGGGGTGCATTCCTACCTTGCGGTGCCGCTGATCGCCCACCACGAAGTCCTCGGCGCCTTCGACCTGATGCGCACCCGCAACCCCCTCCCCTTCGACGACGACGACGTGATCCTCGCCGGTGAACTGGCCGCCCGCGCCGCGGTCGCGATCGACAACGCGCGCTGGTACCAGAGCGTGCGCAGCTCAGCCGAGACTCTGCAACGCAGCCTGCTGCCCGGCCGTCACCCCCGCCTCGCAGGCCTGGACGTGGCCTCGCACTACCAGCCGGCACAGGCGTCCAGCGAAGTGGGAGGCGACTGGTACGACGTCATCCCCCTGAGCGGCGACCGTACGGCCCTGGTGGTCGGCGACGTGATGGGCAGCGGCATCGACGCGGCCGCGGCCATGGGACGGCTACGGACCGCCACCTGCGCGTACGCCGACCTCGACCTCGCGCCCGACCAGGTCCTGCACCACCTCGACAAGATCACCAGTGGGCTCGAGCACTACATCGTCACCTGCCTCTACGCCGTCTACGATCCGCACCGGCGCCGGTGCGACATCGCCAATGCCGGACACCTCCCGCCCGCCGTGGTCCGGGCAGGGCAGCCCCCCAAGCTCCTCGATCTGCCCACCGGCGCACCCCTGGGCGTCGGCGGCGTCCCGTTCGTCACCACCGCCTTCGATCTGGGCCCCGGCGACCGGCTCGTGCTGTACACCGACGGTCTCGTCGAGACCCGCCACCACCCCATCGACGAACGCCTGGACACCCTGCTCGAAAGCCTCGACGCACCGCATCGCCCCCTGCAGGACCTCTGCCAGTGGCTCCTGCACGCCCTGCGGCACCCGGACGACCACGACGACGTCGCCCTCCTCATCGCCCAGGCCCGGCCCCTGGCCCCCACCGACCCGGACGGGACATGACGCGGCAGGGCCCGGAGTCGTACATGGCGCGTACGTCGACACGGGCGGCAACCCGATGGAGGGCCTGCTGGACGACCTGTGGCGCCTGGATGCCGGCTTGCGGGAGAAGCCGTTCCGGAAGATGCTCTACGAATCCGTCGCCCGGATCGCTGCACGTCAGAGACCGTGACGATCTCTGAATCCCTCACCGCACGAACTCAGTGCCTGAATTCCCATGTCCTTTCTCGACTTCGGTGGTTCGGGCAGGCCTCTGCTCGCCCTGCACGGGCATTTTTGGAGAAGGCCGCGCCCTCGCGCGCCTGGCTCGGGGGCTGGGCGACTCCTGGCGGATCGTCGCGCTCGACCAGCGTGGACACGGCCTCTCCGACAGTGCCCCCGATTTCTCCCGCACCGGCTACGTCGAGGACGCCGCGGCTGCATTGGAACATCTGGGGATCCATCAGAACATACCGTCCACGAGACCACCCCAGCGAAGGCCGTCGTGCAGACGCGACGCGGAAGACGTCGCGGTCCGCTCGACACCAAGACGAGCCGTCCGGCATTCCGGCCTTCGGCTCGACGGGCAGCGCACCCTGGCGATCCACCTTCGAAGCACCGACGGCCGACAGGAGCGGGGAGGTTCGGTGAGGGCGGAACGAGGGTTTCCGAGCGGACAGGCCAACGACGGAGCGGACTCCGCCCCCGTCGGCACAGCAGGGTCACTAATCTTGTCCCAGGGGCATCACCAGCCAGGAAGCCAGATTTCGCTTCACCAGGGGGGACTTGTTGACCGACGACGCCCACGTCCGAACACGCTCACGCCGACACCAAGGCTGAGCGCTCCGTGCTGCGGGGCTGCGGGGGATGCTCCGGTCGAGGGACGCGATCGCCGACGTCATCGAGCTCCTGCACCCCACCGATTTCTACCACCGCCGCCACACGGTCATCTACGACGCGATCCTGGCCCTGTACGGTGAAGGACAGATCCCAGACGTGCCCCTCGTTCGCGAACGGCTCGCCAAGAACGAGCAGACCGAGGCGGCCGGCGGCGCCGCGTACATCGCGGACCTGGCCGACACCACCCGTGGCCGTGGGTGGCTGAAGTCCGCCGAGCGGGTCCAAGCCCTGGCTGTGCTGCGTCGTATGAAGGCAGCCACCGAGTACATCGAGAACCTGGTCGACGACGGCGATGTCCGCAACGTCGACGCCATCACCGACGAGGACCAGGCCGAGATCCTCGCCGCCACCGTCCGGGGATGCGACGTCCCGCCCGCCGCGGTCGTCTTCGCCGACGTCCTCGAAGGCACCCTTGACGACATCGAAGCGATCGGCAGCAGCGGATGCACGGGACTGCCCACCGGCTTCAGAGACCTCGACGTTCTGACCAACGGCCTGCACCCCGGGCAGCCCATCGTCATCGCGAGCCGCCCCGCCATGGGAAAATCCACCCTCGCCCAGGACATCCTCCGTTCCGTCAGCATCGCCCACGGACTCCCTGCCGTGCTCTTCACCCTGGAACAGGGCCGGCGCGAGGTCGGAATGCGGCTGGTCTCCGCGGAAGCCCGCGTCGCCCTGCACCACATGCGCTCAGGGACCATGACTGACGACGACTGGACCCGCATCGCCCGCCGTCTGCCCCGACTTGCCACAGCCCCCCTCTACATCCAGGACGGGGCCTACTCGAACTTCACCAGCCTCCGCTCCTGCGCCCGCCGCCTGTGCGCGCAGAAGGGCATCAAGCTCATCGTCGTCGACGCCCTGCACCTCCTCACCTACGGCACCCGCCCCATGGAGTCCCGTTACGAGGAGATCTCCGAGATCTCCCGTCGGCTCAAGCTCCTCGCCACCGAACTCGGCGTGCCGGTAGTCGCCCTCTCCCCACTCAACCGGGGCACCGAGACCCGCATCGACAAGAAGCCCTGGCTCAGCGACCTGCGCGACTCCGGAGCCCTGGAAGACAACGCAGACCTGGTCATCCTCCTGCACCGCGACGACGCCTACGAGAGGGACTCGCCCCGCGCCGGCGATGCCGACCTCATCGTCGCCAAGAACCGCCAAGGCCCCACCGCCACCATCACCGTTGCCTTCCAGGGCCACTACTCCCGCTTCGTCGACATGGCGCAGGTCTGAAAGGAGAAACCACAGTGCTCGAACACCTCGGCCGGTACGACGGGGCGCACAGTGACTACTGCAAGGCGCACCTGTGCTGCCGCTGCCAGCAGCGATCCTGGACGACCCGCCTGGGCGACGAGCGCCTGTGCGGTCTGTGCGCGTCGTGCTGCCTGGAATGCGGCCGGCGCCGGCGCCGCACCTTGAAGGGTTGAACAACGGGGTCTGCGCGGAGTGCCAGGGCCGATGCGCACGCTGCGGCACCAGGGTCCCGGAAACGGACCCCTGCCCCTGCCGTACGTGGAGGAAGGGGCCAGGAGGCGATCCGATCGGCTTCATCATGCAGGGCTTCCCCCAGCCCATGCTCCAGACCCTCGGCCACCGGTTCCCGCGGAACCTGCCCGGCATCCTCTTCGCCGAGCTCACCCACCGCACCCCCGCCCAGCTCCTCGCCCGCGTCGAGCGGCGCTGGCACACCCGCTGGTCCCACGCGATCCACGAACGCGACGAGGACAACCGACGGCGAAATCCGCCAGACCCTCATCGCCAACCGGACCGACCGGAAGAAGAAACCGGGCATCCGCGAACGAGGCGGCCGCCGCGTTCTAGGTCCAGGCCTTCGGAGGCCTGGACGTTTGTAGCCCACGGTGCTCTGCCTGACGGCCCGCGACACAGAGCGGCCCGGCCTGCCCGCCTGCGTCAACGCCCCGCTACCTGTTCACCCTCACGCCCGAGCTGTACAGGGGGATTCCTCGGCTGTGGGGGTCTGTCCGCTGGAAAATGTGCTGTCCCAGAAATCGATGTGCGGCTGCAAGGGGCGGATTCCACTGCGGAGGCTCTTGTCGTAGTGGCCGCGAGAAGACGTTCGTCGAGCAGGCCAGCGGGGGAACAGTCCCAGCCCCTCGATCGCCGCCCCGCGCACCTGAGGGTCAGGGGTCCTGGGCATAGGAGACGAACACCTCGCCGCGCTCGCGCATCAGTGCCACGGTGTCCGAGTAGGCCGTCGACTCGCTGCCGTCGAGACCATGGACGATGCCGTCGTGGAAGTCTGTGCGCTCGACGGCTTCACGGCCGATGCTGAGCAGGAGCGTGACCACCGCTGCACGGTCGGGGGTGGCAGGGTCGCCGGCCATGCTGAACAGTAACGGCAGGCCGGCCAGCGTGCGCGGATACACGTCGAGCGCGCCTTCGGGGCCGCGTGCGGTGTGTGGGCCCGGCACCGCCGCCGCTCGCGACGCCCGCGAGCTGGTGAACAGAGTCACGGCCTCGACCGCATCGTCCACGCCTCCTACGCCGAGAACCCCGACCCCCTCGCCCTCGCCGCCCGCGCCGAAGTCGCCCTCCAGCTCGTCCGTGGCGAAACCGCCCCCCCGCGGTCGATCTCCTCGAACCTCTGCCGGCGTACACGTAAACGTGCTCAGCCGAGTACGGATGTACGTGCTCACCTCTCGGCAAGACTGATCAAGAGAACCTGAAAGAAGGCTGCTCCCTCAGTGACGGAATCTGTTGGCCCGTTGGTGGGTCGAGCGGATGAGGACGAAGACCAGGGCAGCCAGATCTGCCGCCCCGGCGGCGTCGTCCGCATAGCGCGTGGTCTGCAAGGGGCCGACCTGGTCCAATCGGACTCCCTCTGATTCCAGGACGTAGCCGAGGGTGAGGATGGCGAGGCGGGCGTTGCCGTCCGGGAAGGGGTGAAAGAAAATCACGTCCAGATAGGCCCTGGCTGCGCGGGAGGCCAGGGGCACTCGGGGGTCGGCGCTCTCGCGCAGGCAGTGTCCGAAGTCGCGCTGGGTGCGCGGCGTCAGGGCGTAGCGTTCGCGGCCGCCTTTGGCGAAGGCGTCGCCTTGTCGGAATCGGACCTCAGGCGTGCCAAGGACCAGCTGCTGCCATCCAGTCAGAAGTGCGCAGGTGAGGGGACGCTTGTGGGAAGCGTCTGTGCGCGACTGAGCCAGCGCCGCGAGCAACCGACGGCCCCGGGCGAGGCCCGGGGAACGGCCCCCCTCACGGCACCAGGTGATGAGGCCGTCCACGACGGGCTCGACCGGGGCCGGCATCCGGCCGGCCGCGGAAGTCCAGTCGATCTGGTTCCTGATCCGGAGCCAGGTAGCCAAGGCGTCAGTGGTCACGGTAGGACTGCACCCCGGTCAGATCTACGGCAAGGTCCTCTCCCACCGCGTCGATCAGGATCCGCGACGGCACGGTCCAGCTCTTGAACCGACCACCGATCGCGGTGTCGACCGCGTCCTTCGCGCCTTCCGGCCCCATGCCCGTGGAAGACAGGAACCACGTCAGCACCGTGCGGCAGAGCCCGTACCAGCCGCATTCGGCACCCGTGCGGTCCACGACCACGGTCACGAGTCGGGTGGCCGCCCGTTCCAGGTGCCAGCTGCGTTCCTCGGCATCCGCTCCGGCGGGCGGAGCCAACTGCTCGAACCGCTCCTTCAGTTCCTCCAGCCAGTCGCGCCACTCCAGCAGCGACGCGACCACGTTGGCGGCCGTTGCGGCGGGCCCACCCACAGAATGGGCAGTGCAGCACCAGTTGGTGACGACGCCACCACCACCGCCCTCGCCGACCGCCCAATCCCATCCGCAGGCCCACCGGCCGTATCGGGCCGCCAGGAACGCCGTGACCTCGGTGGCGAAGCGATGCTTCTCGTCCCACCCGACACCGTCAGGCGGCACCATCGAGGCGATCACTGCGGTGATCTCAGATGCCTCCGCTTCGTTCCAGGCGAAGGCGATGAGGTCGGGATCGACGGCAGACCACGGCAGCCA
Source organism: Streptomyces sp. NPDC006197 (assembly GCF_040613865.1). NCBI lineage: Bacteria > Bacillati > Actinomycetota > Actinomycetes > Kitasatosporales > Streptomycetaceae > Streptomyces > Streptomyces sp. NPDC006197. The sequence goes on from NZ_JBEXSZ010000113.1 coordinate 23,569, forward strand.
GGCCGGAGCGAGCTCGTAGTTGATGGTCGTGGTGTTCCTCCAGAACCGGGCAGGGCAGGACAACTGAACGATCATGCCAAAGGCCCATGACTTCGTCACGCAAGTTTCCGGTGCCGCCGATCTCCTGCCGGAGCACACAGCACGACGCTGCCGGGTCGTCCGCTCCGCCCGGTGCGGCACTCGGCTGGATACGTTCATCTGTACGCGGCTGAGCACTCCGAAGAGCACGCCGGTACCTGATGCCCGAGAAGCGACAGGAGGCCTGCTCCCCGCTCCCGTGGGGATGGCCCCAAGATCACGCTATGACGGGGCTGTTGGTGTACGTGGTGTGGGCGAGGTGGCAGGCACGGCCCACGTCCAGGAGAGCGGTGGGTTTCCCGACTGCGGCGAGTCCGGTGACGATTGGCGAGGGCTCCGATTGGTGATCTGCCACGCCGCGATCCCTACGTGAGATGGAACTGTCGTGCCTGAAGTCGGGCAGAGGCTTTGCGTGCGTGTTTACCGTCCGGCCGGGGGCTTGGGCCATGGCGTGCCGTCGGCAGCGGCGGTGAGGATGTCGCCGAGACGCAGCCAGGCGGTGGGGCCGGCGTACGAGGCGGGACTGTCGGCGAAACGGGCCCAGGCTTCCTCGTCATCGCCGAGAGCATCGATCACGAGCGCGACCACTACCGGGTGAGCGGTGCCGTGCTCGGGGCCACCGACCGTCAGCGCGGTCCAGGCCGGCAGGGCGCAGATGACATCCGCGGGACAGTCCGGGAGCCGCAGAACCTGGCGTGCCCACCCTTCACGAAGCTGCGGGCCGCCGCCCAGCCGTTTGCGCAGACCGGTAGTGATTTGGAGAAGGGCCGCATCGGGAGCGGAGTGGCGCGTCAGAACGTCGGCGAAATGGATCTTCGCCCCGTAGGAGCTGCGGCCGGCGAAAGCCAGCAGCGTCTTCTCGACGAGCTCGTCGTTGCCCGCATGACGGGAGAGATAGTCGATCAGGACGTCGTCGGACATCCGGGCAAGGCGCTGCACGGTGATCTGCTCCGGATCGCCCAGGGCCGTACTTCTCGTTACCGCCGTGGGGTCTCCGAGGATGCCCTCGACGGCGGCCCTGAGGCCGGCCAGCTCGCGCTCGCGCTGGTCGGCGACGAAGCTGGCAGTCTCCCAACGGCTTCGGTGCTGCGGGCGGGTGTGCTGGAGCACTGCACGGGCCTTCTGCTTCACCTCCGGGGTGATGTCGGGAAGGTGAACGAGCAGCGAGTGCAGCCAGCGTAGGTCCTGCGGCGACGGGCGAGTGGTCTGCGAGCCGGGCTCCCACAGACGAAGAGCTTCCATCGCCTGCTGAGCGAAGCGCCGCCCGAGGGTTGCAAGGAGCTCCTCGGAAGCACGCCAGGTGTACGGGTTGCCGAAGCGGGGCCTCGCCTCCGACGGGCTGAGAAGGTGGCGCCAGGTGGATTCCGCCGCCGACTGCACCCAGAAAACCGCGCCGTGAAGAGCGACGTCGTGAAGCGCGAAGTCCTCGCTGGTGAGCCTGTTGAACTGGCGGAGGTCCGCCGCGGACAAGGCCTCCAGTTCCTTGGAAAGACGTTCACACACCTGCTGCTTGGACAGCCCGTCCCTCAGCATCCGACAGGCTCGGGTGATCAGGACCCGCTTCTCGAAGCCGGCCAGGTGCTCCAGGGCCACCTCCTCCAGCAAGGAAGCCTCCACATCCCAAGGGATGCTGCCCAGCATGCACTCGCGGATGGCCCGATTGGCGCGGGAGCCCTCGGACCACTCGAGCAGTTCCCGATGACGGCCGGTGTGGACGGAGACCACACCCGCCCACATGGACTCCCACGCCTCACATGCCGCCATGAACGCCTCGTGGTCTGCAAGGACGTCATTACTCTCAGAGGCGGTACCACCCGAAAGCTCAGGGAAGGCCGGCAGAAGCTCAAGGGCCGCAAAGAACACGGAACTGTGCAACTGCGGATCACGAAGAACTACCTGCGCGGCACTGGGCTTCTCCAGGCCCTCTACCGACATCGGCCGACCATGAGGGCCTCGGCGCCGCAACTCGGCCACGACCGCCGCAGCCATCACCTCACCACACCCCTCATGCCCGAGCACGCCAAGCTGCGCGGTCGAGCAGCGGCCGAGCGCCTGCTCCCTCTGAGCCTGGGTGCATGAGGGGTGAGAAAGAGCCGTGAAGGCCAGTTGCATGGGGGATCCGGCGTAGAGATGGGCACCCTCTTCACGCAGTCCACTGTCGATCGCGACCTGGAGCAGCCACTCCGGCGCAGCATCGCGATACGCCCCGCCGAGCAAAGCGAGGACCAAGCCGTTGCGGGCGCCGCTGTCCGGCAAACCCCGCACGCGCTCCACGGCCATGCGTGCGGGAGGTGAGCCGGCCGCGGACTGTGAGGCGATCGCCCGCAGAAACTCGGACGGCAGCCAGGCCGACGGCTCTTCAACACTCATGAATCCCCCCACGTCAGTCACGGCATCCCCTTCATCATGCACCGCGCCACCGACAAGGCTCGCCGCGCAGCCAGGTTGTCGCCGCGCGGGCCCCGGAGGTACAGAATCGGTGCCGTGGGCAAGCAGGACCCCAGCATCAAGACCACCCGGGCCGTCCGGGACCGACTGCGGGTCCTGGCTACGGAGCGCGGCGTCAGCAGTTTGGTGGGGTCGGCGGGTGGATGGTGAGTCCGGTGTGGGTGAGGAAGGACCAGGGCAGTTTGCTGGTTCTGGTTGATGCGGTGGATGCCCTGTTCGGCGGCATCGGCGAGGTAGGCGCCGGCGAGGTGGACGAGTTCGCGTGTCTTGAGCGACGACCAGAGCAGCTCCACCGGGTTGAGCTCGGGTGCGTAGGCGGGTAATCGCTCCAGGCACGTGTATTCACCGCCCCCTTTTGATGCGTGGCCACTCGTGCGCGACCCAGCGGGAAATCTCGGGCTCCTCCCGCTAGGGCCTGTCTGACAATCCGTGTCGGATCAGTGAGCGTCCGCCGAGCCGGTAGTCCGGGGGTGCTCCGACACCTGGCGGGTATTGCCAGGCAGGACCTACGAACGGCGGGCCAGCAGGTGGGCGTCGAGGAAGCCCCGTTCGGAGGCTGGATCGTGGAGCAGCCGAGCGAAGGGAACGAGCCCGGCATCGGCCAGCAGTTCGGCGAGGTGGTCCGCAGGCCAGCTGTAGGCAGGTGCCACCTTGTGGTCGAACCGGACCGGCTCCGGTCCATCGGTCCCGAAGAAGGACACCAGGAGCAGACCACCCGGAGCCAGGACGCGTACCTGCTCGGCGAGCAGTCCTGGCAGTTCTCCCGGAGGGGTGTGGATCATCGAGTAGTGGGCCAGGACGCCGCCGAGCACACCGTCCTCGATCGGCAGGGACTCCATCCGCGCCTCCTGGAAGCGCAGCGCCGGATGGGCCCGCTGGGCGTGGTCGACCATGCCGGGGGAGAGATCGAGCCCGAAGGCGTCCAGGCCCAGTTCGTGCAGCATGGCCGTCAGATGTCCGGGCCCGCACCCGACGTCAGCTGCCCGCGGGTTGCCCGTCGCGCGCACCAGTTCGGCGAAGGTGCCGATCATGGCCCGGGCGAACGGTTGTGTCTCCAGCCGGTTTGCGAACAGCGATGCGTACAGCTCGACGACTCCGTCGTAGGCCGCCCTGGTCTCGTCCTGATGATTCGCCACAGGCGGGACTCTATAGCCGGTCTGATCATCGATCTTGTGGCAGGTCGAGGTGAGCTGACGGATGCGACATGGGAGCGAATAGAGCCCCTGTTGCCGCGGGCGGATGGGCGTGGCCGTCCGTGGCGTGATCACCGGCAGGTGGTCAATGGGGTGCTGTGGCGGCTGCGGACCGGGGTTCCTTGGCGCGACCTGCCCGAGTGGTACGGACCCTGGCAGACCGTCCACGGGCGGTTCGCCCGCTGGGCCGCCGACGGCACTTTCGACCGTCTGCTGTCAGCGGCCCAGTCCCGGGCGGAGGTGGACTG
>NZ_JBEXSZ010000114.1:0-27407 GCF_040613865.1 Streptomyces sp. NPDC006197
CGGCGCCTCCGCGTTCCGGGCCTTGACCCGCACCCCAGCGGCGGCGCACAACCCGGTGCGGGTCAGGGCGCGGGAGCCTCGGGCACCGGCAAGGGCGCCGTCCCGTTGTGCCCACCCGTTCCGCCCCAGCGGAACGATTGCCCACAACGGGGGGCGGGGGGCGCGGGGGAGAATCGGGGGGCGACAGGCAGTACCCGACGAGAGACGGAGCGCACGTGTCCCTGCAGGACAGCGGGAACCCCGACCCCCAGGACAACGCACCCGCGCCGGAGGCGACCCGGCGGGGGCGGCCGCGGTCCGAGGCGGTCGAACAGGCCATCTTCGACGCGGTCGTCGGCCTCCTGGAGGAGGGCGTCCCGCTCACCGAGCTGTCCATCGAGCGGATCGCCCGCACCGCCGGAGTCGGCAAGGCCACCATCTACCGCCGCTGGCCCGGCAAGGAGGAGCTCTTCGTGGAGCTGCTCCGCTCCGTGGAGCCCCAGGACCCGGTGCTCGCCGGCACCTCCGTCCGGGACGACCTCGTGATGCTCCTGGAGATGCTGCGACAGCGCGGCCTCGCCAAGCGGTCCTCCGCCCTGCTCCACAACGTCTTCTCGCAGATGCAGGCCTATCCCAAGCTGTGGGAGGCCTACCAGAACACCGTCATCGAACCGCGCCGCCGCCTCGGCATGGCCACGGTGCGGCGCGGCATGGAGCTGGGGGAGATCCGCGACGACCTCGACGCCGAGTTCGTGAACGACCTCTTCATCGGGCCCCTGCTCCTGCGCACCGTCATCCGGCCCGGCTCCACCCTGGAGCCGGGGCTCGCCGAGCAGGTCGTCGACGCCGTCATGGCGGGTCTGCGCCCCCGCCCCTGACAGAACCCCGCACCACCGCCCCGACCCGTACGAATGTGCGCGTTCTGTCACAGCCTCCCCGCCCACGCCACCTGCAGGAACCCGCCACGCGCCGCTGTCGTCCCTGGGTGAGTACGACGGACCCGTCATCGCCTAGTGTCGATGCCGGGTCACGGAGCGGGACAGCACGACGGCAAGGCAGTGAGGACAGTGCGATGGCGCGGGTGGACATGACGGAGACCGATCACGGCGGCGCGGGGAGCGAGCGTCCCCGGTCCCGGTTCCGGGCCGCGCTCGACGGCCTCCGCCGCGACCGCGGGATCTGGCGGCGGGGCATCCTGCTCGCCCTGACCGCCGTGGCGCTCACGCTGCTCATGGTGTTCCACTCCGACATCCCCAACCGGATCGGCAACCTGGGCAGCCTCACCGAGACCTTCCTGCCCTGGCTGGGCGTCTTCGTGCCGCTCCTGCTGGTGCTCGCCCTCGTGCGCCGCTCCGCGACCGCGCTGATCGCCCTGCTGCTGCCGGCCGTGGTGTGGCTCAACCTCTTCGGCGGCCTCGTCGCCGACAAGTCGGCCCCGGGCGGCGACCTGACCGTCGCCACCCACAACGTGAACGCCGACAACCCCGACCCCGAGGGCACGGCCCGTCTCCTCGCCGCCTCCGGCGCCGACGTGCTCGCCCTGGAGGAGCTGAAGGGCGACATGGTCCCGGTCTACGAGAAGGGCCTCGCCGAGACCTACCCGTACCACTCCGTCCAGGGCACGGTCGGCCTCTGGAGCAAGCTGCCGCTGCAGGCCGCGCAGCCCGTCGACATCCACATGGGCTGGACCCGCGCCATGCGCGCCTCGGTCGTCACGCCGAAGGGCGAGGTGGCCGTGTACGTCGCCCACCTCCCGTCCGTCCGGGTCAAGCTGAACGCCGGCTTCACCGCCAACCAGCGCGACACCAGCGCCAACGCCCTCGGCGAGGCCATCGCCGACGACCGGCACGAGCGGATCGTCCTCCTCGGCGACCTCAACGGCACCATGAACGACCGCGCCCTCAACGCCGTCACCTCGCAGCTGCGCTCCACCCAGGGCGCGGCGGGCGACGGCTTCGGCTTCAGCTGGCCGGCCTCGTTCCCGATGGCCCGGATCGACCAGATCATGGTCAAGGGCGTGGAGCCGATGAAGTCCTGGGCGCTGCCGGAGACGATGAGCGACCACCTTCCGGTCGCCGCCCGCGTGGAGCTCTGAAACCGTTCCTTCATCCGCCGGAAGCCACCGGGAAGAAAACGTCTGAGACGATTTGTTTCGTCGAAGAACTAATTCTCGGAAAGGCTCTTCCCATGCCCCTGGCGCTGCTCGCGCTCGCCGTCTCCGCCTTCGGCATCGGCACCACCGAATTCGTGATGATGGGCCTGCTCCCGCAGGTCGCCGACGACCTCGGCACCTCCGTCCCCACCGCCGGACACCTCGTCTCGGCGTACGCGATCGGAGTGGTCGTCGGCGCCCCGCTCCTCACGGCGCTCGGCTCGCGCGTCCCGCGCAAGCGGATGCTGCTCCTGCTGATGGCCCTCTTCACCGTCGGCAACCTCGCCTCCGCGCTCGCCCCCGGCTTCGGCTGGCTCGTCGCCGGCCGGGTCCTCGCCGGGCTCCCGCACGGCGCGTTCTTCGGCCTCGGCGCGGTCGTCGCCGCCCGGCTCGTGCGCGAGGACCGGCAGGCGCGGGCGGTCGCCACGATGTTCCTCGGCCTCACCGTCGCCAACATCCTCGGCGTACCGGCCGCGACCCTGCTCGGCCAGCACCTCGGCTGGCGGGCCACTTTCCTCGTGGTCTCCGCGATCGGCCTGCTCGCCATGGCCGCGCTCGCCCGCCTCGTCCCGCACGTCCCGGTGGACGGGCGGCAGGGCCTCGGCCGCGAGGTGCGCGCCCTCGGCAGGCCTCAGGTGCTGCTCGGCCTGCTCACGGCCGTCTTCGGCTTCGCGGGGGTCTTCGCCGTCTACTCGTACCTCGCCTCGATGACGACCGAGGTGATGGGCTTCGGCGACTCCACCGTCACGATCGTCCTCGCCCTCTTCGGCCTCGGCATGACCGGCGGGGCGCTCGCCGCCGGGCCGCTGACCGACCGGGCGCTGCGCCCCACGCTGTACGGCTCGCTCGCGGCCCTCGTCCTCGCCCTGGTCGCCTTCCGCTTCACCGTCCACGTGCCCTGGCTGGCGCTCGTCACGGTCGTCGTGCTCGGCGCGGTCGGCTTCATGACGACCACCCCGCTCCAGATGCTGGTCATGAACAAGGCGAAGGACGCCCCGACGCTCGCCTCCGCCTCCAACCACTCCGCCTTCAACCTCGCCAACGCGGGCGGCGCCTGGGCCGGCGGGGCCGCCGTCGCCGCCGGCTGGGGCTGGACCTCCCCGGCCCTCGTCGGCGCGGGCCTCACCGCCGCCGGCCTGCTGATCGCGGCCGTGGCGGGCCTCCTCGACCGGTCCGGTACGGGGAAGGGGGCCTCCCGCGTCGTCGCGGGAAGCCCCCTCGGGGACGAGCGGGTCACCGAAGCGGCGTCTCCCGCCAGCGGTTCGTGATCGGCAGCCGCCGGTCCTTGCCGAAGCCCTTCGCCGAGATCTTGGTGCCCGGCGGGTACTGGCGCCGCTTGTACTCGGCCCGGTCCACCATCCGCAGCGTCCGCGTCACCAGCTCCTCGTCGAACCCGGCCGCCACGATGGCGTCCCGGCCCTGGTCCTGGTCCACGTACAGCGAGAGGACCGCGTCCAGGACCTCGTAGTCCGGCAGCGAGTCCGTGTCGACCTGGCCGGGGCGCAGCTCGGCGCTGGGCGGCTTGGTGATCGAGCTCTCCGGGATCGGCGGGGTCTGGCCCCGGTCCTCGGCCGCCCGGTTCCGCCAGCGGGCGAGGCGGAAGACGGTCGACTTGTAGACGTCCTTGATGGGGCCGAACGCGCCGACGGAGTCGCCGTACAGCGTCGAGTAGCCCACCGCCAGCTCCGACTTGTTGCCGGGCGCGAGGACGATGTGCCCCTCCTGGTTGGAGAGCGCCATCAGCATCGTGCCGCGCAGCCGCGACTGGAGGTTCTCCTCGGCGAGACCGGTGAGCCCGAGCGCGCCCATGTACGCGTCGAACATCGGCTCGATCGACACGGTGCGGAAGTGCAGCCCGGTCCGGCGGGCCAGCTCGGCCGCGTCGCCGCGCGAGTGGTCGGAGGAGTACTTCGAGGGCATCGACACCCCGTACACGTTGTCCGCGCCGAGCGCGTCGCAGGCGATCGCCGCGACGAGCGCCGAGTCGATGCCGCCGGAGAGCCCGACGAGCACCGAGCGGAAACCGTTCTTCGCGACGTACGCCCGCAGACCGATCACCAGCGCCGAGTAGATCTCCTCGTCGTCGTCGAGCCGGTGCGCGTAGCCGCCCAGCAGCTCCGGCTCGTACGCCGGCAGCGGCTCCTCCGACAGCACCACCCGGTCGATCCGCAGCCCGTCGTCCACCAGGCCCTCCGGAGCCTCGGGCTCCGCCGCCGGCAGCTCCAGGTCGAGGACCACGCTGCCCTCCACGAACTGCGGGGCACGCGCGACGACTTCGCCGGCCGCGTCCACGACGATCGAGTCGCCGTCGAAGACCAGCTCGTCCTGACCGCCCATCATGGCCAGGTACGCGGTGACGCACCCCGCCTCCTGGGCCCGCTTGCGGACCAGTTCGAGCCGGGTGTCGTCCTTGTCCCGCTCGTACGGCGAGGCGTTGACCGAAAGCAGCAGCCCCGCCCGGGCGCTGCGCGCCGCCGGGACCCGGCCCCCCTCCTGCCAGAGGTCCTCGCAGATCGCCAGCGCCACGTCGACGCCGTGGACGCGGACGACCGGCAGGGTGTCGCCCTGCACGAAGTAGCGGTACTCGTCGAAGACGCCGTAGTTCGGCAGGTGGTGCTTGGCGAAGCGCAGCACCACCTCGCCGCCGTACAGCACGGCCGCGGCGTTCTCCGGCGAACCGGCCGGCCGGCCGAGCCGCGGCTCGGCCCGCTCGGAGCGGTCGAGGTAGCCGACGACGACCGGCAGCTCCCCGAACCCCTCGTCCGCGAGACGCCGGGCAAGCCCGCGCAGGGCCGTCCGGGACGCCTCGACGAAGGAGGAACGCAGGGCGAGGTCCTCGACGGGGTATCCGGTCAGCGCCATCTCGGGGAACGCGACGAGATGCGCGCCCTGTCCGGCGGCGTGCCGGGTCCAGTGCACGATCGCCTCGGCGTTCCCGGCGATGTCTCCGACGGTCGAGTCGATCTGATTCAGGGCGAGGCGTAGTTGAGGCACCCGCCCAGTGTAATCGTCAGACCGACGCTATGTCCTGAGGACGGAACGAGGACGGAACACGGAACCGCATCCGGCCCCGCACCACCGGGAGCCTCCGGCGGCGCCCAGGCCCCCGAGCGCCACCGCCCGGACACGAAGGTCCGGGCGGTGGCTCGAAGCGGGGCGGGAAGCGGTCAGGAACCGGCGTAGACGCTCGAGACGAACGCCTTGATCTGCTCGTCCGACAGGTGCTGGGCCAGATCGGCCTCGCTGATCATGCCGACGAGCCGCTTGTCCTCGATGACCGGCAGCCGCCGGATCTGGTGGCTCTGCATCTCCTCCAGGACGACGTCCACGTCCGCGTCCGACTCGACCCAGCGCGGGGTGCCCTTCGCCATCTCGCCGCAGGTGATCCTCGACGGGTCGTGGCCCTCGGCCACACAGCCGACCACGATGTCGCGGTCCGTGATGATGCCGCAGAGCCGTTCGTTCTCGTCGGCGATGGGCAGCGAGCCCACGTTGTGGTCGCGCATCATCTGCGCGGCACGGTCGAGCGTCTCGTGTGCCGGGATCCACTGGGCCCCGGAATGCATGATGTCCTTCGCCGTGGTCATGGGGTGCGTACCTTTCGTCGAACGTCGCCGTACGAAGTCCCCGAGCCCCACCCATTGTGGGCGGACGGCGCGGCCCCCGCGACCGCAGCGGGTCGCGGGGGCCGTGTGCCGGGTCCGGCGGGGATCAGGCCCCGCGCTTCTTCAGCATGTCCGCCATCAGCGCGATCTCGGACGTCTGCGCGTCGACCATGCCCTGCGCGAGGTTCCGCTCGATCTCCACACCGCACTTCTGCACACAGCCCTCGGCCATGTGGACCCCGCCCTTGTGGTGCGCGGTCATGAGCTCCAGGTACAGGACCTCGGCGTCCCGGCCACTGGCCCTGCGCAACTCGTCCAGCTGCGCGTTGGTCGCCATGCCCGGCATCAGGGCCCCGTCCAGGTCGCCCGCGCCGCTCATGCCGCCCATGCCCATCCAGGCCATCGGCTCGACACCGGACTCGTTCTTGGGCAGCCCCCACAGGTCGAGCCAGCCGAGCATCATGCCCCGCTGGTTGGCCTGGGTGTTGGCGATGTCGTACGCGAGCCGCCGGACCTCCTCGTCCTTCGTCCGGTCCCGGACGATGAACGACATCTCGACGGCCTGCTGGTGATGGACGGCCATGTCCCGGGCGAAGCCGGCGTCCGCGGACGAGGAGACCGGGGTGCCCGGCGCCTCGTCACGGTCGGCGGAGGCGACGGTCACCGCGCCCCCGGCGAACAGCAGCGCGAGGGCGACGGCGGCGACCGCCGCCCCCTGCGTACGGTCGAGCCTCACTGGCCCATCCCCGTACCGCCCTGACCGTCCGCGCCGATCCCGCCCGTGCAGGCCGCGCCCGGCTCCGGGGTCTGCGGGCCCTGGACGTACTTCGTGAAGAAGGCGTCGACGCGCGGGTCGTCCGCGCCGTCCACGGTCACCTGCTTGCCCCAGGCGGACAGCATGATCGCCCCGGCCTGGTCGTCCACGGGGCTCATCAGCGAGTACTTGGTCTTGCCGACCTTGTCGGCCAGCTTCTTCACGTCGGCCTGGGAGGCCGACTTGTTGTACGTCACCCAGACGGCCCCGTGCTCAAGCGAGTGCACGGCGTTCACGTCGGCGATCTTCTTCGTGTAGACCACGCCGTCGCAGTTCTGCCAGACCGGGTTGTGGTCGCCGCCCACCGGCGGCTTCATGTCGTACTTGACGGCCGTGTTCACGTGGTTGCGGCCGAGCTTCTTCGGGTCCCAGGACTTCTCGGCCGCGATGGGGGCCTTCGCGGCGGCGTCCTTGGCGTCCTGCTCGTCGGACTTCTTCATCAGCACGAAGGTGCCGAAGCCGACGAGGCCCAGCACGACGACGGCGGAGACGCCGATGGTGACGAAGCGGTTGCGGCGCTCACGGGCCTGCTCGGCGCGGCGCATCTCCTCTATTCGGGCGCGGCGGTCGGCGGTGGCGGAGCGATTGGCGGCCATGGTGATGTCGTCCTTCTTCGGGAGTGGGGTGGAGTTCGGGGGTGGACGTGCGGGGCGGGACCCGCCGCGGAGGCGGGGCGCCCGTCGCCGCTACGTCCGGAGAACTTGAAGGACGTGCAGGTCCGGCGCGCGCGGCCGGGCGTCCGAGCGGCGCGACGACCCGTCACCGGAGGGCGGCGCGAGACGCGGCGGCCCGCCGTCCGCGTGCGGCGGGGCGTCGAGCGGGGGCGCGCTGAGCACCGCGGGGGAGAGCGAGGGGAAGAGGGAGCAGCCGCCGCGGTCGTACGGGCAGACGTACTCGCCGGTGGCGGCGGCCGTGACCGTCCGCGGACCCGCCGCATGAGGGGCGCCGTGCCGCTCCGGCACCGTCCCCTGGCAGAGGAAGAGCGCGGCGAGGAGCGTCGCCACGGCACTCGCCAGTGCCATGGGACGCGCGTGTCGGGACAGGCGTACGAGCCGTGTGGCCCCCATGGGCGCAGATCGTAGTGGGCGAAGGGCCTCCGTGGGCCGAACGGGGTACCACCCGGTACCGACGCGCGGGTGCCGGACGGGCGGGGAAGCACCCCGACCCGGCCGTTCCCCCGTTACCCGAGTCACATCCGAGCAGGCAGTATGGGTGTGCAACGTGCGCGAAACCATGTGGTGGGATGCTCAGGTGCCCCCCGATGTACCGGAGGCGGTGGGAGCAGGCGGCCTGACCAGCGAGGATGGGTGTGGAAATGGACAAGCAGCAGGAATTCGTGCTCCGTACGCTCGAGGAGCGCGACATCCGCTTCGTACGTCTGTGGTTCACCGACGTGCTCGGATTCCTCAAGTCGGTGGCCGTGGCGCCCGCCGAACTGGAGCAGGCCTTCGACGAGGGCATCGGCTTCGACGGCTCCGCGATCGAGGGCTTCGCCCGCGTCTACGAGTCGGACATGATCGCCAAGCCGGACCCGGGCACCTTCCAGATCCTGCCGTGGCGCGCCGAGGCCCCGGGCACCGCCCGGATGTTCTGCGACATCCTCATGCCGGACGGCTCGCCCTCCTTCGCCGACCCGCGCTACGTCCTCAAGCGGGCCCTGGCCAAGACCTCCGACCTCGGCTTCACCTTCTACACCCACCCCGAGATCGAGTTCTTCCTCCTGAAGGACAAGCCGCTCGACGGCAGCCGGCCCACCCCGGCCGACAACTCGGGCTACTTCGACCACACCCCGCAGAACGTCGGCATGGACTTCCGCCGCCAGGCCATCACCATGCTCGAATCGATGGGCATCTCGGTGGAGTTCTCCCACCACGAGGGCGCGCCCGGCCAGCAGGAGATCGACCTCCGCTACGCCGACGCCCTGTCCACCGCGGACAACATCATGACCTTCCGCCTGGTCATGAAGCAGGTGGCCCTGGAGCAGGGCGTGCAGGCCACGTTCATGCCGAAGCCGTTCTCGGACTACCCCGGCTCGGGCATGCACACCCACCTGTCGCTCTTCGAGGGCGACCGGAACGCCTTCTACGAGTCGGGCGCCGAGTACCAGCTGTCCAAGGTCGGCCGTTCCTTCATCGCGGGCCTCCTGCGCCACGCGGGCGAGACCTCCGCCGTCACCAACCAGTGGGTCAACTCCTACAAGCGCATCTGGGGCGGCTCCTCCCGCACCGCCGGCTCGGGCGGCGAGGCCCCCTCGTACATCTGCTGGGGCCACAACAACCGCTCCGCGCTCATCCGCGTCCCCATGTACAAGCCGGGCAAGACGGGCTCCTCCCGCGTCGAGGTCCGCTCCATCGACTCGGGCGCCAACCCCTACCTGACCTACGCGGTCCTCCTCGCCGCCGGCCTCAAGGGCATCGAGGAGGGCTACGAACTCCCGGCCGGTGCCGACGACGACGTCTGGGCCCTCTCCGACTCGGAGCGCCGCGCGATGGGCATCGAGCCGCTCCCGCAGAACCTGGGAGAGGCGATCGCCCTGATGGAGAAGAGCGAACTGGTCGCCGAGACGCTGGGCGAGCACGTCTTCGACTTCTTCCTCCGCAACAAGAAGCAGGAGTGGGAGGAGTACCGCTCCGAGGTCACCGCCTTCGAGCTCCGCAAGAACCTGCCGGTGCTGTAGGGGTGGGCGTTCCCCGCCGTGCGGGGGCTTCGCGCCGGGGCGCGGTCCCGCAAGCGCGGCGGGGCCGCGGCGCTGGGCGGCGCGCGGTTAAACCCGTTGCCCGGGCCCGGCGGGTGGTCCAGACTGCCGCGGTGAAGATCGAATCCGTCGCCACCGCGCGGCTCGTGTTGCATCCGTTGGGCGAGGGCGAGGCCGAGCGCGTCATCGCCCGGGAGTCCGGGGACGGGGACCGCTGGGGAGCGGAGTACCCCGGGGACGGGGACGTCCGGGCCGCCACCGGCTTCCTGCGCGGACTCGCCGAGCGGGGGGACCCGGGGGTGTTCCGGCCCTACGAGATACGGCTCGACGGCGTCACCGTCGGCGGCATCGGGTTCCACGGGCCGCCGGACGAACTCGGCGTCGTGACCATCGGGTACGGGCTGACGCCCGCGGTGCGGGGGAACGGATACGCCTCCGAGGCGCTGCGGGCGCTCCTCGAAACGGCCCGGGTGGCCGGCGTCGCCGGGGTGAAGGGCGACGCCGACCTGGACAACCCGGCCTCGCACCGGGTGATGGAGGCGGCGGGGATGCGCTGCGTGGCCCAGGACGACCAACTCCGCCACTTCTACCTGGGGTTCTGACCGGCACCCCCCACAACGGGGGTCAGCGGCTCGCCGGGGTCCAGTGCAGGTGGCCGTCCAGGCCGATCGCCGCCACCCCGTCCGTCCCCGCGTCCGGCGCGCCGGAGAACAGGAACTTCTCCAGCGTCCACACCGGCCGCGCCCCGGCCCGGCCGTGCGGGGCCGTCGCCAGGAAGCCGGTGCGGGAGCGGACCGCGAGCAGGCCGTCGCCGCCGCTCACCGGGCCGAAGCCCGCGACGCCGGTGCCGGGCAGCTCCGTGACCGGGGAGACCGGGCCCGTACCGGAGAAGTCGGCGCTCCGCAGGTCGCCGGAGGCCGGCTTGCGGAACCAGAGGCGTACGCCGTCGCCGTTCGGCGCCGCGCTCGCGCTCAGTGCCAGGGTCGTCGGCGGCAGCCCGGTCGGCGCGGGCCCCGTCAGCGGCCCGCCGGGGCTCCGCTCGGCCCAGGCGAGGACGGTGGTCGGGGTGCTGGCGAAGACGTGGCCCCGGCCGGCGGCGTCCGTCGCCGCCACCGGGTCGCCGTACACCTCCGTGCCGCCCAGGGACCGCCACGGGCCCCAGCCACCGTCGGGCCGCTGCTCACGGGCCGTCAGCCGGTGGCGGCTGTCGCGCAGGACCAGGGTGGCCCGGCCGTCGGGGGCCACGGTCACGGCGGGCGCGCTGATGTCCGAGGTGCCCTCGGCGTCGTTCCGCTCGGGCGTGCCGAGCGAGAGCCAGGGGCCGAAGCCGGCGCCCGGCGCGGTCTGGACGGTGGTGACCACCTCGCGCCGGTAGGCGGCCGCGTCGCCGCCGAGCGTGGTGCGGGTGCCGAAGACGGCTATGCGGCCGTCGGGCAGGGTCACGGAGGTGATCCCGCTGTCGAGGCCGGCGCCGGGCAGGAGTTCCGGGCCCTGCCAGGCCACGGCGTCCGCCGGCTTCCGCCAGGCGGCGAGGTGCCCGTCGAGGACGGAGAAGGCGTGCAGCCCGCCGTCCGGGTCGCGCTGGACCCAGGAGGTGGAGGTGCCCCGGGCGTAGCGGACGGTCTGGGTCCAGCCCCGCCCGGCGGGCCGCGCGGCCACCTTCAGATCGCCGCAGCCGGCGTCGGGGCCGCAGTCGTGGACCCCGTCCAGCCAGGCGTACGTCTTCAGGGTCCGCAGCTTCGCGTCGGCGGTCTCGGGGTCGAGGGTGTGGGGCAGGACGCTGGTCGGGTAGCCGAGGTAGTTCTGCACGCCGACGTGGGGGTGGCCGGGCAGTTCCGCGTACCGGGCGAGCGCGGTCTGCACGAACCGCGCCCCGTACAGGTGGTCCTGGTGGTCCCGGAGCTTCCCGCTCTTCGGGTACGTGCCGGGGCTCGGGTCCTGCATCCGGACGAAGGTCGGCCGGAACCGCTCCAGGAGTCCGGTCACCGTGGCCACGACCTGCTCCTTCGTGTAGGCGAAGTCGGAGGTGACGGGGGTGCCGGCGGAGCGCTGGGAGCCGAGGGCGGTGATCCGGCCGTCCCAGAGGCCGTGGAGGCTGTGCGGCCGGTCGCCGTTGGTGGCGCCGGCCTCGCGTATCTGCAGCCACACCAGCTTGATCTGCGGCCGGGCGCGCAGGGTGTCCAGTTCGGCCCACCCGCCGCCGGCCGTGGGTATCGCGGTCCGGTCCCAGGGGCTGGTCCGGCTGCCCGTCGCCATCTCGGCGTAGGCGGCGCGTATGCCGTTCTGCCGGGCCTCGGCGTAGCCGGCCTTGTCGGGCGCGGCGGTCTTGGCGTCGCGGGGACGGGCGTTCACCCCGTCGGACTCGCCGGCGGTGAGGTAGACGGCGGCGAGGGGGCTGCCGGAGTGGAGGGACTGGGAGACGTCCGGGTTCATGAAGAACAGGTCGTCGTCCGGGTGGGCCACGACCTGCATCACGGAGGCCGGGGAACCGGCGCCCCGGAGGGGCGGCTTCCCCGTCTTCCCGGGCTTGTCGCTCTTCCCGAGCCCCGGCTTCCCCGGCTTCCCGATCTTTCCCTGTGCCGTCGTCGGCAGGGGCTTCGTGGGCACGTGCGTCGGGTCCTCCGCCGCCTGCGGCGTCCCCGTCACCGTGAGGAGCCCGGCGAAGGCGCCGCCCACCAGGGCGGCCGTCACCGCCGTCGCGGCGGTCCTGCGGCGGGACGGGAGGGAGAGGGAGCGGCGGCGGAAGCGGCGGACGGGCATGGCTCGGTGGCGTGCTTTCCCATGAGGTCGAACGAGCGGGGCGGTCCCGCGGAAGGCAAGACGAACTTTCAAGGAATACGGTTCATCGAGTCCGAAAAGCCACCAATGTGCGAGACATCACGTGTGATCCACTACGATCCGCAGGCCTGGACGCCCGAGCCCCGCGCTGCGGATACGCTCGATGCCCCGGGTTCGTCCCTGGGTTTGGACCTGCTTGGACCTGCTCGGAGGGAGCGGCGGAATGACGGTGCCGGGACGCAGGAGCAGTACGTTCTCACGTCTGCTGCGGCACGGGTTCACCGATCCCTCGGGGGCCGAACGGCTCCTCGACGTGCCCGAGCTGTCCGCGCTGCGCGGCGACCCCGTTCTCCTCGACGCCCTCGGCGCCACCGCCGACCCCGACCTCGCCCTGCGCGGTCTGGTGCGCCTCGTCGAGGCGCAGGCGGAGACGGAGCGACAGACCCTCACCACCACGCTGCTCTCCGCGAAGCCGTTCCGGGACCGGCTCCTCGGGGTGCTCGGCGCCTCCGAGGCGCTCGCCGACCACCTGGCCCGGCACCCCCGCGACTGGGAGTCCCTCGTCACGTACGAGGCGGTCGACCTGCACCCGGGGGTCGCCGAGTTCGAGCAGGGGCTCGCCGAGGCCACCGACCCGGTGTCGCTGCGGGTCGCCTACCGCCGCTGCCTCCTCGCCATAGCGGCCCGTGACGTGTGCGGCACCACCGACGTCGCCCAGGCCGCCGCCGAGCTCGCGGACCTGGCGACGGCGACCCTGCGCGCCGCGCTCGCCATCGCCCGTACGGCCGCGCCGGCCGACGCCGCCATGTGCCGGCTCGCGGTGATCGCGATGGGCAAGTGCGGCGGCCACGAGCTGAACTACGTCTCCGACGTGGACGTGATCTTCGTCGGGGAGCCGGCGGAGGGCGCCGATGAGGGCAAGGCGATCCAGGCCGCGACCCGGCTCGCCTCCCATCTGATGCGGATCTGCTCGGAGACCACCGTCGAGGGCACCATCTGGCCGGTCGACGCCAATCTGCGCCCCGAGGGCCGCAACGGCCCCCTCGTGCGCACCCTCTCCTCCCACCTCGCCTACTACCAGCGGTGGGCGAAGACCTGGGAGTTCCAGGCGCTGCTCAAGGCGCGCGCGGTGGCCGGCGACCCCGAGCTGGGCGCCCAGTACATCGACGCCGTCTCCCCGCTCGTCTGGCAGGCCGCCGAGCGCGAGAACTTCGTCCCCGACGTGCAGAAGATGCGCCGCCGCGTCGTCGACAACATCCCCGCCGCCCAGGTCGAGCGCGAGCTCAAGCTCGGCCCCGGCGGCCTCAGGGACGTCGAGTTCGCCGTCCAGCTCCTCCAGCTGGTGCACGGCCGCAGCGACGCCGGTCTGCACAGCGGCACCACCCTCGACGCGCTCGCCGCGCTGGCCGCCGGCGGCTACGTGGGCCGCGCCGACGCCTCCCAGCTCGACGAGGCGTACCGGTTCCTGCGGGCCATGGAGCACCGCATCCAGCTGTACCGGCTGCGCCGCACCCACCTCGTCCCCGAGGACGAGGCCGACCTGCGCCGCCTCGGCCGCTCCCTGGGGCTGCGCACCGACCCGGTCGCCGAGCTCAACAAGGAGTGGAAGCGGCACGCCGCCGTCGTGCGGCGGCTGCACGAGAAGCTCTTCTACCGGCCGCTGCTCGACGCGGTCGCCCAGCTCGCCCCCGGCGAGATCCGGCTGAGCCCGAAGGCGGCCGGGCAGCGGCTCGAAGCGCTCGGGTACGCGGACCCCGCCGCCGCCCTGCGCCATCTGGAGGCGCTGGCCTCCGGGGTGAGCCGGAAGGCCGCGATCCAGCGGACGCTGCTGCCGGTGCTGCTCGGCTGGTTCGCCGACTCCGCCGACCCGGACGCCGGGCTCCTCGGCTTCCGCAAGGTCTCCGACGCCCTCGGCAAGACCCCCTGGTACCTGCGGCTGCTCCGCGACGAGGGCGCCGCCGCCGAGAACCTCGCCCGGGTCCTGTCCGCCGGGCGCCTCGCCCCGGACCTGCTGCTCCGCGCCCCCGAGGCCGTCGCGATCCTCGGCGACCCGGAGGGCCTGAAGCCGCGCGGCCGGGACCACCTGGAGCAGGAGGTCCTGGCGGCGGTGCGCCGCGCGGACGGCGCCGAGCAGGCGGTCGCGGTGGCCCGCGGGGTGCGCCGCAGGGAGCTGTTCCGCACCGCCGCGGCCGATCTCATCGGCTCGTACGGCACCGAGGACAGCCCCCGGGAGCCCGACCCGGGCGCGCTCGTGGACCGGGTGGGGGAGGCCGTCACCGACCTCAACGCGGTGACGATCGCGGGCGCCCTGCGGGCCGCCGTGCGCGCCGAGTGGGGCGAGGAGCTGCCGACCCGGTTCGCGGTGATCGGCATGGGCCGCTTCGGCGGCCACGAGCTCGGGTACGGCTCCGACGCCGACGTGCTGTTCGTGCACGAGCCGCGCGAGGGCGTCGACGAGCAGGAGGCGGCCCGGGCCGCGAACCGGGTGGTCGCCGAGATGCGACGGCTGCTCCAACTTCCCACGGCCGACCCGCCGTTGCTGATCGACGCGGATCTGCGCCCGGAGGGCAAGAGCGGGCCCCTGGTGCGCAGCCTGAAGTCGTACGAGGCCTACTACCGCCGCTGGTCGCTCGTCTGGGAGAGCCAGGCGCTGCTGCGCGCCGCGCCGATGGCGGGGGACCCGGATCTGGCGGACCGCTTCATCGAGCTCGTGGACCCGCTGCGCTATCCGGCGGAAGGCCTCGGCGAGGACGCGGTCCGGGAGATCCGCCGCCTCAAGGCCCGGATGGAGTCCGAGCGGCTGCCGCGCGGCGCCGACCCGACGCTCCACGCCAAGCTCGGGCGCGGCGGCCTCAGTGACGTCGAGTGGACGGTGCAGCTGCTCCAGATGCGGCACGGCTGGGCCGAACCGGGCCTGCGGACGACCCGTACCCGCGAGGCCCTGGCCGCCGCCCACGCGGCGGGTCTGATCCCGACGGAGGAGGCGCAGACCCTCGACGAGGCCTGGGTCCTCGCCACCCGCGTGCGCAACGCGGTGATGCTGGTCCGCGGCCGCCCCGGCGACACCTTCCCGTCGGAGCCGCGCGAACTCGCCGCGGTGGGGCGGTACCTGGGGTACGAGTCGGGCCACGTCGGCGAGATGGTCGACGACTACCGCCGGATCACCCGCCGTGCCAGGGCCGTCGTCGAGGAGCTGTTCTACGGGGCGTAGCCGTCCCGGTCGTGGACGCGGCGCTGTTCTACGGGGCGTAGCCGTGCCGGCCGTGGACGCGGCGCTGTTCTACGGGGCGTAGCCGTGCCGCCGTCGTCGAGGAGCTGTTCTACGGGGCGTGAGGGGTGGCCTGTCCGTCGTGGACGCGGAGCAGGAGTTCCTGGAGGGTCCGCCGCTCCTCCGCGTCCAGCGGGGCGAGCACCTCGTCCTGGACGGCCCGCGCCTCGGCGTCGAGCTCCGCGAGGAGCGTCCGCCCGGCGGGGGTGAGGGTGACGAGGACCCTCCGCCGGTCCCCGGGGTCCCGGTCCCGCTCGACGTGGCCGCCGGCGGCGAGCTGCTCCACCACCTTCGCCATGTCGCTCGGGTCCACGCCGAGCCGGACGCCGAGGTCGCGCTGCGCGTGCGGGCCGAAGTCGGAGAGGGCGGCGAGGACCGCCATGTCCCACAGGCGCAGACCGCGTCCGGACAGGCGCTGCGCGAGGCGGCCCCGGGCGGTCTTGCCGATCCGGGAGAGCAGATAGGTGCTGAGGTCCAGGAGCGAGGGCGGGGTGGCGTGCGCGGAAACCATGCCCGGGATTCTAGGTCCTTTCCTATAGTGGGTGCCGACCCACTGTCTGCTCATGGTCCGCCGGAGGAGCCCGCCGTGCACGCCCCGTACCCCCGACTGCTCGTCACCCGCTTCGCCGACTGCTTCCGCTTCTACGCGGCCGTCCTGCCCCCGCTGACCGGCGCGGACCTCGACAAGGGCGGGCCGGACGGGCCGTACGCCAACTGGGAGGCGGACGGCCGGGGCGTCCTGGTGCTGTTCGACCGCGCCGCGATGGCCTCCGTCCTCGGCACCGGGGACCTCCCGGCCCGTCCGGAGCCGGCCCAGGACACCGCGATGCTCGTGCTGAGGGTGGACGACGTCGACGGGGCCCTCGCCCTCTGCCTGGACTCCGGCGGCGCCCCCGTGCTCGGTGCGGCCGACCGCCCGGAGTGGGGCTCCGGCCTGCGCACCGCCCACCTCCGTGACCCCGAAGGGCGGCTGATCGAGCTCCAGTCCTACAGCTGATCCGTGTCGAGCAGCGTCCGGACATGGGCCAGATAGCCGGCCAGGGCCATTTCGAAGGGCCGGTCGGCGCGGCCCTCGGAGACCGCGCCGAGGGCGCGGGCCAGCTGGGGGGTGGCCGTCTCGTCGGCCAGCTCCCACATCGTCTCGGGCGCCGCCATGTCGAGGGCCGAGCCGAGCACCAGGTTCTCCAGGCCGATGATCACCGGCATCACGTCCGCCAGTGGGAAGCCCGCCCCCAGGAGGTGGGCGACGGCCTTCTCGTACTGCTTGAGCACCTTGGGCGCGCGCACCGGTGAGGCGGTGAGCAGCGGGATCGTGCGCGGATGGGCGGCGAAGGCGGCGCGGTACGAGCGGGCCCAGGCGGCCATGGCCGCGTCCCAGGGGGTCAGCTCGAAGGCGTCGTCGTCGATGGCGTCGCAGACCCGCTCGCGCAGCAGCTCCACGATGCCGTCCCGGCCGTCCACATGGTGGTACACCGAGGCCGTCTGCGCCCCGAGCCGGCGGGCGATCTGCGGGACGCTGAACTCGCCCTGCTCGTCGACGAGTTCGAGCGCGGTGGTGGTGATGCGCTCCCGGTCGAGGAGGGGTGTGCGCGGCCGGCCCATGAAGGTTTTCCCCCAGTTCAGGTCTTCCCGAATCGTTGGGCACGAGGCTACATTGCGCCAACCGAAAGGCTTTAGGTTTCCTGCTCCCGTCGCAGAAGGGCCTCCCCACCCCATGTCGTCCAGCACGCCCGACGAGCCGCCCGGGCTCCGCACCGGCACGCTCACCACCGCTGACATCTCCTTCTTCGTCGTGTCCGCCGCCGCCCCGCTCACCGTCATGGCCGGCGTCGCCCCCATCGCCATCGTCCTCGGCGGCATCGGCGCCCCCGCCGGCTACCTCCTCGCCGGCATCACGCTCGCGATCTTCGCCGTCGGCTTCACCACCATGAGCCGCCACGTCCGCAGCGCCGGCGCCTTCTACGCGTACATCACCCGGGGCCTGGGCAAGCCGGTCGGCATCGCCGCCGCCCTGCTCGCCATGCTCGGCTACAACGGCATGGAGATCGGCGTCTACGGCCTGCTCGGCACCGCCACCGCCGACACGGCCCACTCCCTGTGGGGCATCGACATCCCCTGGCTGCCCGTCTCCCTCGCCGGACTGCTGCTCATCTGGTACGGCGGCTTCCGCTCCATCGACTTCGGCGCCAAGGTCCTCGGCGTCCTGCTCGTCGCCGAGACCGGCATCCTCGTCCTCCTCGCGGGCGGCGTCCTGATCAAGGGCGGCGCGGACGGCCTCTCCCTCGCCTCCTTCACACCCGGCAACGTCCTGGTCCCCGGCAGCGCCGCCGTCCTCGCCTTCGCGTTCACCGCCTTCACCGGCTTCGAGTCGACCGTGATCTACCGCCGCGAGGCACGCGACCCCGCCCGCACCATCCCCCGCGCCACCTACATCGCCGTCTGCTTCCTCGGCCTCTTCTACGCCTTCGTCGTCTGGACCGTCATCCAGGCCTTCGGCGACGACAAGGTCGTCGAGGCCGCCGCCGGCGACACCGGCGGGCTCTTCTTCGCGGCCATCACCACCTACGTCGGCGGCTGGGCGGCCGAGCTGATGCACGTCTTCATCGTCACCAGCGTCCTCGCCTCCCTCCTCGCCTTCCACAACGCGATCAACCGCTACGGCCTCGCCCTCGCCGAGGAGGGCGTCCTGCCCCCCGCCTTCGGCAAGGTCCACCCCCGCCACCGCTCCCCGTACGCCGCGGGCATCGCCCAGACCGTCCTCGGCCTCGCCGTGGTCCTCGGCTTCGCGGCCGCCGGAGCCGACCCGTACACCCAGCTGCTGCTCTGGGTGAACACCCCCGGCGGCATCGGCCTGATGGCCCTCCAGCTGCTCGCCGCGCTCGCCATCCCCTTCTACTTCCGCCGCGTACGCCACGACGAGGGCGTCCTGCGCACTGTCGTCGCGCCCGTGGTCGCCGCCGCGCTGCTCGCCGGAGCGATCGCCCTCGTCGTCTCCAAGATCGACGTCTTCACCGGCGCCTCGACCACCGTCAACACCGTCCTCGTCGCCCTCGTCCCCGCCGTCTTCCTCCTCGGGCTCCTCCTCGCGTACCGGCTCCGCCGCAGCCGCCCCGAGGTCTACGCCCGCTTCGCCGCCGAACCCGACACCGAAGGAGCAGACCCCTCGTGTCCGCACCCGACCTCCTCCTCGTCAACGCCCGCGTCCGCGACCCCGAGCTCACCGGGCACACCGCTGTCGCCGTCCACGACGGACTGATCACCGCCCTCGGCACCGACGCCGAGGCCCGCACCTGGGCCGGACCCGGAACCGAGACGGTCGACCTCGGCGGCGCCACCCTCACCCCCGGCCTCACCGACGCCCACAGCCACCCCGTCTGGGGCCTGGAGATGTTCACCGGCGCCGACCTGTCGGCCGTCACCGACCTCGAAGGACTGCGCGCCGCCCTCCGCGCCGCCGACCGCCGCGACGGCTGGATCCTCGGCCACAGCCTCGACCACAACGTCTTCGGCGGCCGGCCGATCCACCACGACCTCATCGAGGACGCCCTCGACGGCGCCCCCGCCCACCTGCGCCTCTACGACGGACACTCCGTCCTCGTCAGCGCGGCCGCCCTCAAGGCCGCCGGCATCGAAGGCCCCCGCACCTTCGCCCAGCATTCCGAGATCGTCTGCGACGCCGGCGGCCACCCCACCGGACACCTCGTCGAACACGCCGCCATGGACCTGATGACCCCGGTCCTGCCCACCCAGCCGTACGCCGAGCGCCGCGACCGGCTCGTCGAGCTGCTCGGTGCCATGGCCGCCACCGGCCTGACCGCCGCCCACGTCATGGACCTCGGCGGACACGACGTCCCCGGACTCCTCGCCGGCATCGAGGAGGACGGCGACCTGCCGGTCCGCCTCCGCCTCGCCCCCTGGTGCATGCCCGGCGCCACTCCCGAGGAGCTCGACGGATTCGTACGGCTCCAGGAGCGGGCCGGACGCCTGTGGGCGATCGGTGGCGTGAAGTTCTTCATGGACGGCACCGTCGAGGGCGGCACCGCCTGGCTGGAGCACGCCGACTGCCACGGCCAGGGCACCGACGCCTTCTGGCCCGACCCGGCCGCCTACTCCGCCGCCGTGCGCCACCTCCACCGGGCCGGCGTCGGCACCGCCACCCATGCCATCGGCGACGCCGCCGTCCGGCACGTCCTCGACACCGTCGAAGGCCTCGGTACGGGCGGACCCCGCCACCGGATCGAGCACATCGAGACCGTCCCCGACGACCAGCTCGGCCGCTTCGCCGCACTCGGCGTCGTCGCCTCGATGCAGCCCCCGCACACCGCGTACACCCGCGCCGACCACACCGACGAGTGGTCCAAGCGGCTCGGCCAGGAGCGGGCCGCCCGCGCCTGGCGCTGCCGCGACCTGCGGGACGCCGGGGCGCACCTCGCGCTCGGCTCCGACTGGCCCATCGCCCACTACGACGCCCGCCAGGTCCTCGCCACCGCCCGCGCCCCGCGCGGCGCGGCTTCCGCCCGGCACGGGCTCACCGGTCTGATGGCCCTGGAGGGGATGACCACGCACGCGGCGCTCGCGGCGGGGGAGGAGAAGGTCGCGGGCCGGATCGCCCCGGGCCACCGGGCCGACCTCACCGCCTTCGCCCTGGACCCGGTGGAGGCGCCGGCGGACGAGACCGCCGAGGCCCCGGTCCGGCTGACGGTCGCCGGGGGCGGGATCACGTACAGGAGCTGACCGGGACAGCGTCATCCACAGGGGCTGACCGGGAGCGGGTCACTTGCCGGAGGCGACCGGCTCCACGTCGTCCTCGCGGTCCGTCTCGGCCACCGGGGGCGGACCGCTCCGCCGCGGGGTCGAGGCCGCCGGCTCCACCAGCTTCGGCAGGCGGTGGGGGCGGGAGCCGTACCAGAAGTAGGAGACGGCGAAGCCGAAGGACAGGCAGAGCATGCCGCCGACCGCGTCCATCCAGAAGTGGTTGGCGGTGGCGACGATGACGACGAGGGTCGCCGTCGGGTAGAGCAGGCCGAGGATCCTCGCCCAGGGCGCCCGGGCGAGCAGGAAGACGGTCAGCCCGCACCAGAGCGACCAGCCGATGTGCATCGATGGCATCGCCGCGTACTGGTTCGACACGTGCTTGAGGTTGCCCGAGGCCATCGAGCCCCAGGTGTGGTGGACGAGCACCGTGTCGACGAAGTCCTGGCCGTTCATGAGCCGGGGCGGCGCGAGCGGGTACAGGTAGTAGCCGACCAGGGCCACACCGGTGGTCGCGAACAGGACCGTGCGGAACGCCCCGTAACGGCCCGGATGCCATCGGTACAGCCACACCAGCACACCGATGGTCACGACGAAGTGCAGCGTGGCGTAGTAGTAGTTCATCGAGACGATCAGCCATGTCACCGAGTTCACGGCATGGTTGACCGCGTGCTCGAAGGCGAGGCCCAGGGACTCCTCGGTCTTCCAGATCCAGTCGGCGTTCCTGAGCGCCTCGGCCTTCTGCTCCGGCACGGCGTTGCGGATGAGCGAGTACGTCCAGTAGCTCACCGCGATGAGCAGGATCTCGAACCAGATGGTGGGGCGGCGGGGCGAGCGCGCGCGCAGCCGCGCGAACCTTCCCTCGTCGGCCACGATGGGTGACGACGGGGTCGTCCGGCTGTCCAAGCTCTTCACGGTCGTTTCACCCATAGCGAGAGAGTCTGCCAGATCCCGCCCCCCGACCGATCATCCCTCGGTCGGGTTCCCGGTGCACCCGCTCCCCCTCAGGAAGGAGTGCGCGCGGGCGACGGAGCCGACGCGGTCGAACCGCGAACCACCAGCTCGGGCATGAAGACGAACTCGGAGTGCGGAGCCGGGGTGCCCCCCACCTCCTCCAGGAGCGCGCGGACCGCGGCCTGCCCCATCGCCTGCACCGGCTGCCGGATCGTGGTGAGCGGCGGATCGGTGAACGCTATGAGCGGGGAGTCGTCGAAACCGACGACCGAGACGTCCCGGGGGACGTCCAGGCCCTGCTGCCGGGCCGCCCGGATCGCGCCGAGCGCCATCATGTCGCTCGCGCAGACGACCGCCGTGCAGCCGCGGGAGATCAGCGCCCCGGCCGCGGCCTGGCCGCCCTCCAGGGTGTAGAGGGAGTGCTGGATCAGCTCCTCGGACTCCTCGGGGGAGAGGCCGAACCGCTCCGCCATGCCCTGCTGGAAGCCCTCTATCTTGCGCAGCACCGGCACGAACCGCTTCGGTCCGACGGCGAGACCGATCCGCGTGTGCCCGAGGGCGGCCAGGTGCGTCACGGCCAGCCGCATCGCCGCCCGGTCGTCGGGGGAGACGAAGGGAGCCTGGACCTTCGGGGAGAAACCGTTGAGGAGGACGTACGGGACGCCCTTGCCGCGCAGCTGGTCGTAGCGCGTCATGTCGGCGGTGGTGTCGGCGTGCAGGCCGGAGACGAAGATGATGCCGGCGACGCCGCGCTCCACCAGCATGTCGGTGAGCTCGTCCTCGGTGGACCCGCCGGGGGTCTGGGTGGCGAGGACCGGGGTGTACCCCTGCCGGGTCAGGGCCTGCCCGATGACCTGGGCGAGGGCGGGGAAGATCGGGTTGTCCAGCTCGGGGGTGATGAGGCCGACGAGCCCCGCGCTGCGCTGACGCAGACGCACGGGCCGCTCGTAGCCGAGCACGTCGAGCGCGGCAAGGACGGACTCACGGGTGGCGGCGGCCACTCCCGCCTTGCCGTTGAGCACGCGGCTGACTGTGGCCTCACTGACCCCCGCCTGGGCTGCGATGTCGGAGAGCCGCGCGGTCATGAGGAAGGACTGTACCGGTCACGGGGCGTATTGCCCACCGCTACACCGGGGCCGTCTCGATGCCGTCCTGCTGCAAGGCCTTGCAGCCCTTGCCGGCGTCTTGCGGGGGCATTCGGGCGGGAAAGGGGGGCGATCGCCCCTGTCAAGCGATCCTTCGGCAACCTTCGGGACACGCGCATGTAACGATCGCCGGACCTTGCAGAAAGTTCTCGCAAGGTCTTTCGGCTCGTTTTCATCCCTGTTACGTTCCTGGCAACCCGGAGCGCCGCGAGGGAGCGGTCGCATGAGGAAGGTTCCAGCCCCTCGTCACCCCCGGGATCATCGAAGGAGTTCACATGCGGCGTGGCATAGCGGCTACCGCGCTGGTCGCGGCCCTGGGCGTGACCCTGGCGGCGTGCGGCGGAAGCGACAGCGGTTCCAACGGCTCGAAGGGCTCGGGCGAGCTCTCCGGCACCGTGACCTGGTGGGACACCTCCACGGTCGGCTCCGAGGACAAGGTCTTCAAGAAGATCGCCGAGGACTTCACCAAGGCGCACCCCAAGGTCACCGTCAAGTACGTGAACGTGCCCTTCGGCGAGGCGCAGAACAAGTTCAAGAACGCCGCGCAGTCCGGCTCCGGCGCGCCCGACGTCATCCGCTCCGAGGTCGCCTGGACCCCCGAGTTCGCCGACCTCGGCTACCTCGCCCCGCTGGACGGCACCCCCGCCCTCAAGAACCAGGACGACTTCCTCAAGCAGGCCGCGGCCTCCACCAAGTACAACGGCAAGACCTACGCCGTCCCGCAGGTCATCGACTCCATGGGCATCTTCTACAACAAGAAGATCTTCAAGGACGCCGGCGTCACGGTCCCCAAGAACATCGACGAGCTCAAGTCCGTCTCCGCCAAGATCAAGCAGAAGACCGGCAAGACCGGCCTGTACCTGCGCGGCGACGACGCCTACTGGTTCCTCTCCTTCCTGTACGGCGAGGGCGGCGACCTGGTCGACGCCGAGAACAAGAAGGTCACCGTCGACGGCCCGGCCGGCGTGAAGGCCTTCAAGGTCGTCAAGGACCTGGTGGACTCCGGCGCGGCCAAGACGGACGCGACCGACGGCTGGAACAACATGCAGACCGCCTTCAAGGACGGCAAGGTCGCCATGATGATCAACGGCCCGTGGGCCGTCTCCGACACCTACGCCGGCAAGGAGTTCGCCGACAAGGCCAACCTGGGCATCGCCCCGGTCCCGGCCGGCTCGGGCGGCCAGGGCGCCCCGCAGGGCGGCCACAACCTCGCCGTCTACGCGGGCTCCAAGAACCTCGACGCCTCCTACGCCTTCGCCGAGTACATGACCTCGGCCGAGACCCAGGCGAAGGTCTCGAAGGAGCTCAGCCTCCTCCCCACCCGCGAGTCGGTCTACATCAAGCCGGACGTCGCGACCAACGAGATGATCGCCTTCTTCAAGCCGGTCGTCGACAAGGCCGTCGAGCGCCCCTGGATCCCGGAGACCGGCAGCCTCTTCGCGCCGCTCGTCACCGAGTACACCAAGGTCCTGACCGGCCAGACCACCCCGGAGACGGGAGCCAAGACGGTGGGCGACGGCTACCGCAAGCTCCTGAAGGACTGGAAGTAACAGGAAGGCAGGCCGGCTGATGGCTGTGGACACCACCAGCCAGTCGGTGGCGAAGGCCGCGGGCGACGACGTCGCCCGCGGCCGGAACCGCGGAACTGGCAGTCACCGGGGCGCGGCGAAGCGCTCCCTCTCCACCCACTGGTACGCCTGGGCGATGGTCGCCCCGGTGACGATCGTGATCGCCGTGATCATCGGCTACCCGCTGGTCCGCGGCCTCTACCTGTCGCTGACCGACGCCAACGAGCGGAACGTCGCGCGGTCGATCGGTGTCAACCAGATCCCGGCCACCTACGAGTTCGTCGGGCTGGACAACTACGTCGCGGCGATCGACGGGAAGCAGTTCTGGCTGACGCTCGGCTGGACGGTCCTCTGGACCGTGTCCTGCGTGGCGATCACGTTCGCCCTCGGCCTGGCCCTTGCCAACATCCTGAACCGCAAGATAGCCGGACGCTCCGTCTACCGCCTGATGCTCATCCTGCCCTGGGCCGTGCCCGGCTTCGTCTCCGTCTTCGCCTGGCGCTTCCTCTACAACCAGGACAACGGCCTGCTCAACAAGATCCTCGCGGGCGGCGGCATCGACGCGATCCCGTGGCTGAATGACCCCACCATGGCCAAGCTCTCGGTCATTCTCGTCAACGTCTGGCTCGGCGTCCCGTTCATGATGGTCGCCCTCCTCGGCGGACTCCAGTCCATCCCCGGCGAGCTGTACGAGGCCGCCGAGATGGACGGCGCGAGCGCCTGGCAGCGCTTCCGGCACATCACCATGCCGGGGCTCCGGTCCGTCAGCACCACCGTGATCCTGCTGAGCACCATCTGGACCTTCAACATGTTCCCGGTGATCTTCCTGCTCACCCGGGGCGGGCCCGGCGAGGCCACCCAGATCCTCGTCACCCAGGCCTACAAGTTCTCCTTCGAGGTCAGCCCGCGCGACTTCGCCCAGTCGTCCACGTGGGGCGTGCTCATCCTGGTCCTCCTGATGGTCTTCGCCGCGTTCTACCAGCGCGTCCTCCGCAAGCAGGGAGAAGTCTGGTGACCACCACGACCCCCACCCCCCAGCCCCTGAACGCCCCGATCCGGGGCCGCCGCTCCCCGCTCGCCTCGGTCGGCCTGCACGTCACGCTGATCGTGGCCTCCGTGATCGCCGTCTTCCCGGTGCTGTGGGTCCTGCTGACCTCGCTGAAGCCGGCGAAGTTCGCGACCACCACGGACTTCTTCAAAGAGACGACGTTCGAGAACTACACGAACCTGCTGAACGACACCCCGTTCCTCACCTGGTTCGGCAACTCGCTGCTCGTCGCGGCACTCACCACCGTCGTCGGCGTCTTCGTCTCCGCCACCACGGGCTACGCCGTCAGCCGCTTCCGGTTCCCCGGCAAGCGCGGCCTGATGTGGACGCTGCTCATCACCCAGATGTTCCCGGTCGCCGTCCTGATCGTGCCGATCTACAACATCATGGCGACGATGGGCCTGCTCAACCAGCCGGTCGGCCTGGTCATCACGTACCTGACCATCGCCGTCCCGTTCTGCGCGTGGATGATGAAGGGCTTCTTCGACACCATCCCGCGCGAGATCGACGAGTCCGGCTACGTCGACGGCCTCACCCCGTTCGGCACCTTCTGGCGGCTCATCCTGCCGCTCGCCAAGCCGGGCATCGCGGTCACCGCCTTCTACTCCTTCATCACCGCCTGGGGCGAGGTCGCCTACGCCTCCGCCTTCATGGTCGGCGACGAGAACCTCACGCTCGCCGGCGGACTCCAGAAGTTCGTCAACCAGTACGGCGCCCAGTGGGGCCCGATGTCCGCGGCCTCCGTGCTCATCGCCGTCCCCGCCGCCCTGGTGTTCCTCTTCGCCCAGCGGCACCTGGTCACCGGCATGTCCGCCGGCGCCGTCAAGGGCTGACGGTTGAACGCCCCACCTGTACGCCCCTCCTTACCTCCCAGGGAAGACATGACCCAGCATCTCGCCACCCCGGCCGACGCCCCCACCACCGGCACGCACACGGGCTGGTGGAGAGACGCCGTGATCTATCAGGTCTACCCGCGCAGCTTCGCCGACGGAAACGGCGACGGCATGGGCGACCTGGAGGGCGTCCGCAGCCGGCTGCCGTACCTCAAGGAGCTCGGCGTCGACGCCGTCTGGCTCTCCCCGTTCTACGCCTCGCCGCAGGCCGACGCCGGCTACGACGTCGCCGACTACCGGGCCATCGACCCCATGTTCGGCTCGCTCCTCGACGCCGACGCCCTGATCCGCGAGGCCCACGAACTGGGCCTGCGCATCATCGTCGACCTGGTCCCCAACCACTCCTCCGACCAGCACGAGTGGTTCCAGCGCGCCCTGCGCGAGGGCCCCGGATCGGTGCTCCGCGAGCGCTACCACTTCCGCCCCGGCAAGGGCGTCGGCGGCGAACTCCCGCCCAACGACTGGGAGTCCATCTTCGGCGGCCCCGCCTGGACCCGTACGGAGAACCCGGACGGCACCCCCGGCGACTGGTACCTCCACCTCTTCGCCCCGGAGCAGCCCGACTTCAACTGGGAACACCCCGCCGTCCGCGACGAGTTCCGCTCCATCCTGCGCTTCTGGCTCGACATGGGCGTCGACGGCTTCCGCGTCGACGTCGCCCACGGCCTGGTCAAGGCCGCCGGGCTCCCCGACATCGGCGCCCACGACCAGCTGAAGCTGCTCGGCAACGACGTCATGCCCTTCTTCGACCAGGACGGCGTCCACCAGATCTACCGCTCCTGGCGGCAGATCCTCGCCGAGTACGACGGCGAGCGCATCCTCGTCGCCGAGGCATGGACCCCGACCGTCGACCGCACCGCGAACTACGTGCGCCCCGACGAGATGCACCAGGCCTTCAACTTCCAGTACCTGGGCACCCACTGGGACGCCGCCGAGCTCCGTACGGTCATCGACGCCTCGCTCGACGCGATGCGCCCGGTCGGCGCCCCCACCACCTGGGTGCTGTCCAACCACGACGTCACCCGGCACACCACCCGCTTCGCCAACCCGGCGGGCCTCGGCACCCAGCTGCGCACCCCCGGCGACCGCGAGCTCGGCCTGCGCCGCGCCCGCGCCGCCACCCTGCTCATGCTGGCCCTGCCCGGCTCCGCCTACGTCTACCAGGGCGAGGAGCTCGGCCTGCCGGACGTCACCGACCTGCCCGACGAGGTCCGGCAGGACCCGTCGTTCTGGCGGGCCAGCGGCCAGGACGGCTTCCGCGACGGCTGCCGGGTGCCGATCCCGTGGACCGTCGAGGGCTCCTCGTACGGCTTCGGCGACGGCGGCTCCTGGCTGCCGCAGCCCGCGACCTGGAGCGCCCTGAGCGTCGAGGCGCAGACCGGCGACCCCGGCTCCACCCTGGAGCTGTACCGCAGCGCGCTCGCCGTCCGGCGCGAGCGCCCCGAACTCGGTGCGGGCGACTCCGTCGAGTGGCTGGAGGCACCCGAGGGTGTGCTCTCCTTCCGCCGCGACGGATTCGTCTGCACCGCCAACACCACCGGCCGGGCCATCACCGTCCCGCTGCCCGGCCGGTACCTCCTCTCCAGCGGGGAGGTGGACGGCTCCGCCGCGCAGGGGACGGTGGAGCTGCCCGCCGACACCACCGTCTGGTGGGCGGCGTGACGATCCCCCTGCCGCGGGGCGCCGGGACCGAGGACGCCCTCACGCAGGCCAGGCAGGTCCACCTCCCGCACGATGCCCTTGTCGATCATGTACC
>NZ_JBEXSZ010000115.1:0-27353 GCF_040613865.1 Streptomyces sp. NPDC006197
CGATTGCCCACACGGGGGTGGGCGGCAGCGGCACCGCCCCGCCGGGCGCGGCCCGCACGGGGTGGCGGAAGGGCGCGGGTCCGGCGGGTGCGACCGCGCGTCAGGTGGGGCAGCGGTCCAGTAGGTCAGAGGGGGATGCCCGCTCGTATCACGCGGGTCGGGTGCTTGAGGAGGGTCACGTCGGTCAGGGGGTCGCCCGGCACGAGGATCGCGTCGCCCGCGTACCCCCGGGCGAGGCGGCCCACCGCGCGGTCCACGCCCAGCAGGCGGGCCGCCCCGGTGGTCGCGGTGCGGATCGCGTCGAGCGCGGACAGCCCCGCGGCCCGCATGAGTTCGACCTCGCGGCCGATCGGGCGCACGGTGCCGCCGGACGAGTCGGTGCCGGCGGCGAGCGGGACGCCGAGTTCGTGCGCGGCGAGGACGGCCCGCTTCAGCACGGGGAGGTAGGTGCGGCCGCGTTCGGCGAGGATCGGGTTCGTGGACTCCGCGAGGCCGGCGATGGCGGTGAGGGTGGGGGTGAAGTACGTACCCCTGCGACGCATCTCGCGCAGGGTGCGCTCGCCGACGAACGCCCCGTGCTCCAGGGAGCGGACGCCGGCCGTGACGGCGTCGTGGCAGCCCTGCTCGCTGTAGCTGTGGCACAGGACGCCCTTGCCGCGCCGCCGGGCGGCGGCGACGATCTCGGCGAGCTGCTCGTACGAGTACACCTGGGCCAGTGGGTCCTGCTCCGGCAGTCCGGCGCGCTCGTTGACGCGGGTCTTGATGACGTCCGCGCCGCGGGCGAGGTTGACCTCGACGACCCGGCGCAGCGCCTCGGCCGAGCGCACGCCGTCCTTGAGGCGGGCGAGCGGGGTGAGGTCGGGGTCGGCGAGGACGGTGTCGCCGAGGTCCGGGGTGACGAAGACGCCGGCGGCCGTCAGGCGGGGTGCGAGTGCCGGGCTGTGCCGGGCGAGTTCGCGGACGGCGATGTCCTGGTAGAAGGTGGTCGATCCGCTGCGCGCGCTGGTCGCGCCCTGACGGACCGCGTCGCGGGCCTCGGCGGCGGTGCTGAGGTGGATGTGCGCGTCCACCAGGCCCGGCAGGACCCAGTGGCCGTGGGCGTCGAGGATCTCGGCGCCCTGCGGCACGGCGACGGCGCCTTCGCGGCCCGCGGCGCGCACGGTCCCGCGCTCGATGACGACGACGGCGTTCTCGGTGACCTCGCCGGTGGCGGGGTCGAGGAGGGTGCCGCCCCGGATCACGAGGTCGCCTCCGGCCGGAGTTCTCTCACCCCGAGCCGCGCCCGTCGAAGAAGCCGCGCCCGTCGAAGAAGCCGCGCCCGTCGAAGAAGCCGCGCCCGTCGAGGAGATCGCGGCCGCCGCCGTGCCGGACGCGGCCACGGTGCCGGCGAGCGCGGCCGCGCCCGCGAGGACGCCGCGGCGGGTCACCGAGGGGGAGGGCGGCGGGGTGGCTTCGAGGCACATGGGAGCTCCTTGGGGGAGTGGGCCGGCAGCGGCTCCCCATTTTGTATACCAAATTTAGGAGGGTGGGCAAGGGTGAAGATCCAACAGGGAGGGTTGGCCACGTGGTGCCTTGAGGTGGGGTTTCATCGTCCATGGTTTTGGTATACGAATATCTCCCTGGAGTCGTTCTGCTTCCGCGCGGGCCTCCGATATTCGGATGCGTCGGACCCGCCCCGGTGGTGCAATCGCCCGATGGGACGAGCGACATCCATGACGGTCGACCGCGGGCGGTTCACCGACGCGGTCACCCCCTGGGAGGAAGAGGCCTGGCGGGCGGAAGCTCTCGGCTGGTCGGAGCGGGAGCTCGGCCGGCACGGTCTGGAGGAGACGGGGCCCCGTGACGTCAGGGTCCGGCCCTGGTCGGTCCTCGTGCGGTTCCGGACCGGAGCCGGCGAGCGCGACGCGGTGTGGTTCAAGGCGAGCGCCCCCGACGCCGCCTTCGAAGCCGCCCTCGGCGGAGCGCTCGCCGACTGGGTGCCCGAACACGTCGTGACACCCCTCGCGGTCGACGCCGAGCGCGGCTGGTCCCTCCTCCCCGATGGCGGACCCCTCTTCCGGAACGTCCTCGACGCCGGCGGCGCCGGGCCGGAGTCCTGGGAGCAGGCGCTCGGCCAGTACGCGCGGATGCAGCGGGCGCTGACCCCGTACGCGGACCGGATGACCGCCCTCGGCGTGCCCGGCGGCCGCACCGCTCAGCTGCCGGAGATCTTCGACGGCCTCGTCGAGGGCAACGCCACCCTGGACCCCGGCGCCCGCCGTGCCCTCCGGGACCGGCGCCCCCGCCTCCTCGACTGGTGCGCCGAGCTCGACGCGTACGGGATCCCGGACTCGCTCGACCACTGCGACCTGCACGACGCCCAGCTCCTCGCCCCCGCCGCCGGCCGCTTCACCTTCTTCGACTGGGGCGACGCCAACGTCGCCCATCCCTTCACCAGCCTGCTGGTGCCCGCCCGCGCCCTCCGGGAGCGCCACGGCCCCGAGCACGTGCACCGGCTCCGCGACGCCTATCTGGAGCCCTGGACCGACCTGGGGCCCTCCCTGCCGGAACTCCGCCGCGCCGCGGCGCTCGCCACGCGGCTCGCCGCGCTGGGCCGGGCGGTCTCCTGGTTCCGCCTCTTCCCGGGCACGCCGACCACGGGGTGCGCGGAGGCGAGCGCCCACTGGGTGCACGAGCTCTTCGCCGAATCGCTGGTTCTGTGAACCGCGGTTCCCGGCCGGCCCGGCGTTCACTCCCCCTCGGTGTAGTGGAAACGCGTCCACAGGGGCAGGGCGAACCAGCAGAGCAGGTACCAGGCGAGGACGCCGGAGACGAGCCAGGGCACGTACGCGTCGTGCGTGACCACCCGCAGGACGAGGAAGAGGGCCGCTGTCAGGGTCGCCAGGAGCAGGACGAGACCGGTGAAGGTGAGGCGTGAGGCCCAGACGACCGCCTGGGGTTTGATCCGCCGGCCCGCCACGATCCGGTGGAAGGCGACGGGGCCGATGAGCGCGCCCGTGGCCAGCGACCCGAGGACGATCGTGATGACGTAGATCGTCTTGTCGGTCTGCTCCAGCCCCTGGAAGTGCGGGGTGAAGGCCACGGTGAGAAGGAAGCCGAGGAGGATCTGCACGCCGGTCTGCGCCACCCGTATCTCCTGCATGAGATCGGTCCAGCGCCGGTCGGCCCGTTCCTCCTCGGTCTCGTCGCGGCCGTGGCGACGCCCGTCCCGCCGGTTCGGCTCCGCCTCCATGAGGTCTTCTGTCTCCTTCCCCGGGGGAGCCCGGTGGTCAGGCGCGGCCCGCGGCCTTCTGGCTCCGGCGGGACAGCGAGTCGACGACGACGGCGGCCAGCAGCACCGATCCGGTGATCATGAACTGGACGGCGTTGCTGACCCCCATGATGTTCATGCCCGATTGGATGGATCCGATGACCAGCGCGCCCAGCAGGGCGGACCAGACCGATCCGCGTCCGCCGAACAGGCTCGTGCCGCCGATGACGGCCGCGGCGATGACGTTCATCAGCAGGTTGCCGCCGCCGGAGGTCTGGCTCGCGGACTGGATCTGTCCGGCCAGGAAGATGCCGCCGACCGCCGCCATGGTCCCGGAGATCGAGAAGACGGTCATCCGGACGAACGGCACGCTGATGCCGGCCCGGCGCGCGCCCTCGATGTTCCCGCCGACGGCGAAGATCCGCCGCCCGTAGCTCGTGCGGCGCAGCACGAAGTCCAGCACCACCAGCAGGATCAGGAAGATGAGGAGCGCGAGCGGAAGCCCCTGGTACCGGTTGAGGATGTACGCCGCGACGAACGCGATCGCGGCGATCACGGCCGTACGGAGCACGATCTCGGCGACCGGCCGGAACGGCACCCGGGCGGCCCGGCGGCGTCGGGCGTCCAGGAGCGAGGCCGCGAGGAAGAGCCCGACCCCCACGGCCGCGGTCACGTAGGCCGTGGCGGGGCTGTGGAAGATCGTCGAGTAGAGCTTGGAGACGATGCTCTCGCTCGGGATGTTGACCGTGCCGCTGCTGCCCAGGACCTGGAGCATCAGACCGTTCCAGGCGAGGTTGCCCGCGAGGGTGACCACGAACGCGGGCACGCCGACCTTCGCGAAGAAGAAGCCGTGGATGAGGCCGACGGCCGCTCCGCCCGCGACGGCGACGAGGAGCGCCAGCCACTCGTTCATGCCGTTCAGGACGTTGAGCACGGCGAAGATGGCGGCGCACAGGCCGCTGACGGAGCCGACGGAGAGGTCGATCTCGCCGAGCAGCAGGACGAAGACGATGCCGACGGCGATCATGCCGGTGCCGACGATCTGCTGACTGAGGTCGGAGAGGTTCTGGGCCGAGAGGAAGGTGCTGTCGAGGCTGCCGAAGACCGTCCAGATGATGATCACGGCGACGACGACGGGCAGCGAACCCAGCTCTCCGCTGCGGACCTTGCGGCGGAACTCCCCGAGGTACCCCTTCAGGCCCTCCTCGCGCACGAGCAGCCGGGTGTCCACCGCGGGCATCGACTCGGGCGCCGGTTCCTGGGCGGCGGAATCGCCGGAGGTGCGGTCCTGTCTCATCGCTCCTCCTCCCGCTTGCGGGCCTGGCGGCGGGTGACGGCGCTGTCGGTGGCCCCGGTGATGGCGGAGATGATCTCCTCGGTGGTCGTGGAGCGCTTGTCGAAGAGGCCGTTGTTCCGGCCGAGGCGCATGACGGCGATGCGGTCGGCGACCGCCATCACGTCCACCATGTTGTGGCTGATCAGAATGGTGCCGAGACCGTGCTCGCGGAGCCGCTCGACCAGGTCGAGGACCTCGGCGGTCTGCTCCACGCCCAGGGCGGCGGTGGGTTCGTCCAGGATGACGATCCGCGGGTCGCCGATCAGGGAGCGGGCGATCGCGACGGTCTGGCGCTGGCCGCCCGAGAGGGAGGCGACCGGGATCCGGACGCTGGGGATGCGGATGGAGAGCGTGTCGAGCAGTTCGCGCGAGTGCTGCTCCATCCGCACCTCGTCCAGGACGCCGAAGCGGCGCAGTTCGCGGCCGAGGAAGAGGTTGCCGACCACGTCGAGGTTGTCGCACAGGGCGAGGTCCTGGTAGACGGTGGCGATGCCGAGGTTCTGGGCGTCGTGGGGCCGGTTGATGGAGACCGGCCGGCCCTCCCACTCGATGACGCCTTCGTCGGGCGGGTTCACCCCGGCGATCGACTTGACGGCGGTGGACTTGCCGGCGCCGTTGTCGCCGACGAGGGCGACGACCTCGCCGGCGTGGACCTCCAGATCGAAGTCCTTCAACGCCTGGACCGCGCCGAACCGTTTGGAGATCCCCCGCAGGGTGAGCACGGCTGGCTCCGGCAAGGGAACCGCCTCCTCGACGTCTCGCGACGACCGGTGCGTCGCTACTCGAGACCGGCGGCCTTGCAGGCCGCGGCGTAGGTCGGAGTGCAGATCTCCTTGACCGTGTAGAGCCCGTCCTTGACGACGGTGTCCTTGATGTTGCCCTTGTTCACGACGACCGGCGTGAGCAGCGTGGCCGGGACCTTCTGGTCGCTGCCGCTGGTGACGGTGGTGGGCGTCAGGTCGGACGGCAGCTCCTTGCCCTCCGCCAGGTCGACGGCCATGGTGGCCGCGATGTCGGCCTCCGGCTTGTACGGCTTCTCGATCGTGATCGTCTGGGTGCCGAGCAGGATCCGCTGGATCGCGTCGAGTTGGGCGTCCTGACCGGTCAACGGCACGTTGATGCCGGCCGCCTTGAGGGCGGTGGAGATGCCGGCGGCCAGTCCGTCGTTGGCCGAGTAGACACCGACG
The DNA here is from genome assembly GCF_040613865.1 of Streptomyces sp. NPDC006197. Taxonomy (NCBI): domain Bacteria; kingdom Bacillati; phylum Actinomycetota; class Actinomycetes; order Kitasatosporales; family Streptomycetaceae; genus Streptomyces; species Streptomyces sp. NPDC006197. The sequence goes on from NZ_JBEXSZ010000115.1 coordinate 5,774, forward strand.
ATCTTGTCCTTGCCGAGGGCGCTGATGGCACCGGACATCTGCTGGTTGGCGTTGTTCGGGTCCCAGTTGGGAGTGTCGTACTCCTTGCCGATCTTCACCTTGCCGTCGAGGACGGAGTGCGCTCCGGCCTTGAACTCGGCGGCGTTCGGGTCCGTCGGCGACCCGTTGTGCATCACGATCTCGCCGCTCTTGGCCTTGTCGCCGAGCGCGTCGAGGAGCGCCTTGCCCTGCAGCTCGCCCACCTTGTGGTTGTCGTACGAGACGTAGGCGTCGACGGGTCCCTGCGCGAGGCGGTCGTACGCGACGACCTTGACACCCGCGGCATGGGCCTTCTGCACGGAGGACTGGATGGACTTGGCGTCCACGGCGTCGAGGATGAGGACCTTGTCGCCCTTGGCGAGGGCGGTGTTGACCTGCTGTTGCTGGGTGGTGGCGCTCTCCGCGGCGTTGTAGTAGTCGATGTGGGCCCCGGGGGCCAGTTCCCTGATCTTGGCCTCGATGTAGGGCCGGTCGAACTTCTCGTACCGCGTGGTCTTGCTCTCCGGCAGCAGCAGACCGATCTTGACGTCCCCCTGTTTCTCGCTCCCCGCGCCCAGGGCCGTCGCGCTGGTCGCCACCACTCCGAGGGAGAGGGCTGCGGCTCCGGCCAGGGCTATCGCGCTCCGCAAAGTACGGGTCATGGGAGGCTCCTTTCGTACGCCCCCTCTCCCTCACCTCGTGAGCGCGGGAACGAGGATGTACATATGGCCTATATATCGACATTAGCGGCAACCTGAAGACCGGCAAGCGGGTGGGACGCCCTCCGTGACGACGGTACGTCGCGGCGCGTCGACCGTCGGTCAGGACGGTGCGGGCCCGGCCGCCGCGTCCGTGGCGCGCAGAAGGCGCAGGAAGGCCTTCAGACCGGTGATGATCTCCTCGTTGTCGGTGAGGCGGTTCACCGTCGCCTCGAACTCCCGGGCCGGCGCGGCGACCCGCTCGCGCAGCGCCACCACGTCGTCGCGCGGGTACGTCACCTCCCGGAGCAGCAGGAGCCAGAGCAGCCCGAGGACGCCCACGACCCTGCTCACGCGGCCCCCTCCGAACCCGCCCACCCGCCTGCCGCCATGCTCCCGCCGGAGCCGGAGTCCGGCATGAGTACCGCTCCTCAGACCGAGGCTGGCGGGGCGCCGCCGGGAGTGGGACGATTTGTACGAAGCGACTACGGGCCCGCGTCGGCGCATCGGCTTCCGGCGGGGACTCCCGTCGAACGGAGAAGGCGACATGCCTGTCATCACCGAAACCATCGACATCTCCCGCAAGCCCGCGGAGGTCTTCTCCTACGTGACCGACCCGACGCATCTGCCCGACTGGCAGGAGAGCGCGGTCTCGGTCCACAAGATCGGCGACACCCCCTTGGCGGTCGGCTCCAAGGTCGCCGTCACCCGGCGGCTCGGCAAGCGGGAGTTCACCTCGACCATGCAGGTCATCGAGTTGGATCCGCCGAGGCACTGGCACGTGCACGGCATCGACGGCCCCGTACGCGGCGACGTGCAGGGCACCATCGAGCCGCTGGACGACGGCGAGCACTGCCGCCTGACGCTCTCCCTCGACTTCGAGGGACACGGCGTCGGCAAGGCCCTGGTCCCCCTCGTCGTCCGCCCGCAGATACGAAGGGAGATGCCGAGGGACGAACTGACCCTCAAGAGCATCCTGGAGAGCGGCACGACCGGCTGACGGCGACGTCAGTCCGTGGAGACCGGCCGCTCGAAGAAGGTCTCCAGGGACACCGTCGCCTGCGTGCCGCTCACGCCCTCGATCGCGTACAACCGGCGCAGCACGTCCTGGAGCTGCACCGTGGTCGCGGTGCGCACCTTCACCAGGACCGAGGCGCTCCCGGCGATGACGTGCGCCTCCTGGATCTCGGGGATCGCGGCGAACGCCGCCGCCGAGTCCCCGATCCAGGCGGACGAGTCGACCATGACGAAGGCGAGCACGTCCTGGCCGAGCGCGGCGGGATCGACGTCCACGGTGGTGCGGCGGATGACGCCGCGCTCCCGCAGCTTCCGCACCCGCTCGTGCGCGGCGCCGGCCGACAGACCGACCGCCTTGCCCAGCACCGCGTACGCCTGTGTGGCGTCCCGCTGCAGCTCGGCGAGCAGCGCCCGGTCGATGGCGTCCACGATCCCCTCCGTCATTCCCGGCTCCCCTCCGTCGTTCCCATGCCGGAAACATACGTCAGTAGTGACTGTTCATCGCCGTGCGCACCTCGGCGAGGGTCGCGTCGGCGACTGCCCCGGCCCGCTCGTTGCCCTCGCGCAGGACCCGGCGCAGGTACGCGCGGTCCTGCGCGTACTCCGCGCGGCGGGACCGGATCGGCGCCAGGTACTCGTTGACCGACTCCGTCACGGTCCGCTTCAGCGCGGCGGCGCCCGCGGAGTCGATGTCGGCGGCGACCTCCTCCGGGGTGCGGCCCTGACAGAGGGCCGCGAGCAGCAGGAGGGACGACACCTCGGGCCGGCCGGCCGGGTCGTAGGAGATGTGACGCTCGGAGTCGGTCTTCGCGCCCTTGATCAGCCGGGCCGTCTCGTCGGCTGTGGCGGCCAGGGCGATGGCGTTGCCACGGCTCTTGCTCATCTTGGTGCCGTCCGTGCCGAGCAGTAGCGGGGCGTCCGACAGCAGGGCGTCGGGCTCGGGGAAGACGGCGCCGTAGCGGTCGTTGAACCGGCGGGCGACGGTCCGGGTGATCTCCAGGTGCGGCAGCTGGTCCTGGCCGACGGGGACGAGGTTCGCCTTGCAGAACAGGATGTCGGCGGCCTGATGGACGGGATAGGTGAACATCAGGCCGCTGACGGCGGACTGCCGGGAGTGGGCGATCTCGTCCTTGACGGTGGGGTTGCGGTTCAGCTCGGCCACCGACACCAGGCTGAGGAAGGGCAGCAGCAGCTGGTTCAGGGCGGGGACGGCGCTGTGGGTGAAGACCGTGCTGCGCTCCGGGTCCACGCCGATCGCGAGGTGGTCGAGCACCAGCTCCTCGACGTGCTCGGTGAGGTTGTCCGCCACGTCGCGGTCGGTCAGGACCTGGTAGTCCGCGATGATCACGAACAGCTCCACCCCCAGGTCCTGGAGCCGGACCCGGTTGTGCAGGGTGCCGAAGTAGTGCCCCAGGTGCAGCCGCCCGGTGGGGCGGTCGCCGGTCAGGACACGGAAGCGCCCCGGGTTCTCGCGGATCTGTCGCTCCAGGACCGCGCTGCGGGTCCGTGCGGCGGACGTGCCGAGGGCGTCGTCGGTGGAGGGGGCGGCGGGGGCGAGGATGGTCATGGCGTCTCCTGGTGTGGGTCGGTGGCGCCGTCGGGACGACAGGACCCATGAGCCGGGAAACGCAAAAGGGCCGTTCGTCCGAACGGCCCGGTCGTGCGCGAGTGGTGGCCGCTCCTAGGAGGAGCGCCACCAGCTGAGGCACGACGACAGATGCATGGAGCCAGCATAGCGCCCCGCGGCCGGGACCACGGGGCGTTTCGAGCAGGACCCGCCGGGAGCCGTCAGGACAGCAGGACCGGGAGGTCGAAGAGGTCGTTCTGGGTGACGACCGGCTTGTTGCGGAGCTCCTCGCGCGGCACCGCGAGACGCAGCTCCGGGAAGCGCCCGTACAGGGCGGGGAGCGCCACCGACGCCTCCAGGCGGGAGAGCGCCGCGCCCGGGCACACGTGCGGGCCGTGACCGAAGGAGATGTGCCGGTTCGGCGTCCGCGTCACGTCGAACTCGCCCGCCGTCGGGCCGTGCTGCTCCTCGTCCCGGCCGATCGCGCCGAACGACACGATCAGCGCCTCGCCCTTCGGCAGGATCCGGTCACCGACCTCGATGTCCTCGGTGGCGAAGCGGATCAGCACGTGCGAGGTGGGCGTCGACCAGCGCAGGGTCTCCTCGATCACGTTCTCCCACGGCACCTCGCCCTTGAGCACCAGGGCCCGCTGCTCCGGGTGGGTCTCCAGGGCGACCACGGCGTTCACGATCAGACTGATCGTCGTCTCGTGCCCGGCCGCCACCATCAGCTGGAGGGTGTTGGTGATCTCCTCCGTGGTCAGCCGGTCACCGCCCTCCGACGCCTCGATCAGCGCGCTCGTCAGGTCGTCACCCGGATTCTCCGCCTTGCCCGCCACGATCCCCGCGAACAGCGTGCCCAGGTCCGCCATCATCCGCGGCACCTCCTCGGGCGGCGTCTGCGTCGAGAAGAACTTGTCGAACAGCGCCTTCATCCGCGGGTGGTCGGCCGGGTCGACGCCCATCAGCTCGCCCACCACGCTCATCGGCAGCGGGTACGCGAACTCCGCCTTCAGGTCCACGACCTCGCCGGCCGGCCGCTCGGCCAGCCGGTCGAGCATCCCCGCGGTGAGCGCCTCGATGCCCGCCCGCAGCCGCTCCACCCGACGCGCCGTCAGCGCCTGCGCGACCAGCGAGCGCAGCCGCCGGTGCTCCTCGCCGTCGACGGTCAGCATCGACCGGCCGGGGTTGGCGAGACCGATCAGCGGCCAGTCCAGGGGTATCTCGCCGCGCTGCCACGCACCCCAGACGCCGATGTCCTTGACGAGACGGGCGTCGGTGAGCAGCTTGCGCGCCTCGGCGTGCCGGGTGACGGCCCAGCAGGGCACCCCGCCGGGCAGCACGACACGGGCCAGCGGACCGGCAGCGCGCAACCGGGCGCTCTCGCCGTCGAGGTCGGTGACGAACGGGTCGAGGGCGATCGCGTCGGTGCCGGACGCGGCGGTGTGGTCGTACGGGCAGCTCATCCGAGGGCTCCAAGGGCGGGGGTCGGGGTGTACGTCACGGGGAGCGCGGTCAGCCCGCGCAGCCAGGGGGAGGGACGGCGGGCGAGGGCGCCCTCGGCGACCGCGAGGTCCACGTCCGGCAGCCGGTCGAGCAGCACCTCGATCCCCGTCCGGGCGATCGTCTCGGCGACCTCCTGTGCGGGGAACGGGCAGCGGTGCTCGCCGTGACCGAAGGAGAGGTGGGCGTTGTTGCCGCCGGTGAACGCGCCGGAGTCGGTGCGCACGTGCGGATCGGAGTTGGCCGCGGCCAGACCGAGCAGCAGCAGGTCGCCGCGGCCGATCCGCCGCCCGCCGAGGTGGGTGTCGCGCGAGGCCCACCGCCCGGCGACGTTCTGCGTCGGGGTGTCCTCCCACAGGACCTCGTTCATCGCCTCGCCGACGCTGTGCCGGCCGCCGGCGAGCGAGGCCGCGAACCGGTCGTCGGTGAGCATCAGGCGCAGCGAGTTGCCGATCCAGTCGGCGGTCGGCTGGTGGCCCGCGGCCATCATCACCATGAGGTCCTGGGCGACCTCCTCGACGGTGAACCCGGCGGTGTTGGCGAGCATCCGGGAGGCGACGTCGTCCCCCGGCGCCTCGGCCTTGGCGGCGAGCAGCGCGAACATCGACTCGGCCAGGTGGCGCTGGCCCTCCAGCGCGCCCTCCTGACCGTTGATCATGTCGTTCAGGGCGGTGACGAGCGCCGGGCCCTGCTCGTCGGCGAAGCCGTAGCAGCTGGCGAGGACCCGTACCGGCAGGAGCATCGCGTACTCGGCGATGATGTCGCAGGAGCCCTTGCCGCACAGCCCGTCGATGAGCTCGTCGGCGAAGCGCTCGGCCCGCTCCCGCAGGACGAACGGGTCGATCGCCTCCAGGGCGTCGGAGACGACCCCGGCCCGCTCGCGGTGCCGCTCGCCGACGGTGTAGAGGATGGACGGCTGCTTGCGGCCGATCATCGGCAGCAGCGGCCAGTCCGCCGGAACGGCGTCCCACTGGTTCCACAGCTCGGAGTCCCGGGAGAAGAGGACCGGGTCGCTGGTGACCTGGTGCAGCTCGCGGTAGCCGAGGACCAGCCAGGCGGGCACGTCCCCGTCGAGCAGGACGGGGGCGACGGCCCCGTGCTCACGTCGTATCTGCCGGTACAGCTCGGTGGGGTCGGTCTGGAACCGGGGGCCGCTCAGCGGGACCGGCGGGGGCTCGGGGAGGGTCACGGGGTGGGCTCCGGGATCGGGTGGGGGGTCGGCCGGGAGGCCGCGACGACGGTCCGCAGGTGTTCCACGAGCGAGATCAGCACCTGCTTGCCGGACTCGCGCGACCGGGCGTCGCAGAAGACCAGCGGCACCTCGTCGGCGAGGTCGAGGGCCTCGCGGATCTGGGCGGGGGTGTGGGCGGGGCCGCCGAAGTCGTTGCAGGCTACGACGAACGGCGTGCCGTGGTGCTCCAGGCGGTCGATCGCGTACCAGGAGTCGGCGAGGCGCCGCGTGTCGACGAGGACGACCGCGCCGAGCGTCCCGGAGAACAGCCGGTCCCACAGGAACCAGAAGCGCTCCTGGCCGGGCGCCCCGAACAGGTACAGGACGTTGTGCGCGTCCAGCGAGATCCGGCCGAAGTCGAAGGCGACGGTGGTGGCCGTCTTCGCGGCGACGCCGACGGTGTCGTCGACGCCCTCGCCGGCCTGGGTCATGACCTCCTCGGTGTTCAGCGGACGGATCTCGCTGACCGAGCGGACCAGGGTGGTCTTGCCGACTCCGAAACCGCCGACGACGACGATCTTCAGTCCGTTGTCGGCGGTGCTGTGCAGGGTCCGGCGCTGTTCAGAGGTTACGGAGTCCAACGAGCACCTGCTCCAGGATGTCGTGATCGGGAAGGCGGTACGAGGCGCGCGGGTGCCGTGCGCTGATCCGGCCGGTGTCGTGCAGATCGGCGAGGAGGATCCGCGTGATCGACACCGGCAGACCGAGCCCCGCCGCCACCTCCACCACCGCCGTGGGGAAGCGGCACATGCGCAGGATCGCGGCGTGCTCGGACTGCATGCCGGCGACCGGATCGCTCTCGGAGACCACGAGCGTCACCAGGTCGAAGGCGTCGGACCCGGCGCGGCTGCGACCGCCGGTCAGGGTGTAGAGCCGGTCGGGAGAGTCGTCCCGGCCCGGTCTGCCGCGGCTCATCCCCGGGGCCTCGCGACCAGGTACTCGCCCAACTGCTCCACCAGCTCGGACATGTTGTGGCCGACGAGCCCGGCGTCGGCGTCCTCGTCGGCGACCAGCGCGAGGTGGGCGCCCTCGCCCGCCTCCACGATGAACAGGGTGCCGCCGTAGAACTCGGCCATCGCGGAGCGGACCCCGCCCGTGCCGTCGCCGAACTCCACGGAGGCACCGTGCGACAGGCTCTGGATGCCGGCGGCGATCGCGGCGAGCTGGTCGGCCTGGTCGACGGAGAGCTCGGGGGTACGGCAGAGCTTGAGGCCGTCACGGGAGAGCACCAGGGCGTGACGGGTGCCCGGGGTGCGTTCCAGCAGGCCCTCCAGGAGCCAGCTGAGCTTCTCGTCGGTGGTGGTGCCGGTCATGACGGGGTGCCTTCCGGGTGCGGGGAGTTCGAGGACGGCGGCGGGGTCCGCGGTGCGGACGGCCGGCCGTCGGCGGGATCGGACGGTACGGCGGGGGCGGGACGCACGGCGGTGGAGCGCTCGTCGGCGGCTTCGGGAGCGGCGACCGCTTCGGGAGCGGCGGGCGCGGCCCCGGCTTCGGGAGCGGAGTGTTCGGCGGCGGCCTCGGACGCGGGGTGTGCGGCGACCGCCTCGGGCGCGGGGTGCGCGGCGGCCTCGACGACGAGGCCCTCGACGGCAGGGTCTTCGGCGGCACCGGGCTCGCCCGACGGGTTCTCCGCAGTGGGGTGCCCGTCGGTCGTCGTCCGCGTCCCGGACGGCGGGGTGCCGGTGCCGCGGACCGCCTGGCGGAAGGTGCCGAAGCGCGTGGCGGCCCCGGCCGCGGCGCCGGTGCGCGGGCCCGCCGCGCGCGGCTTCACGGCGGCCTCCGGCCCTTCGGGGTGGGCGGCGGCCATCGCGCGGCCGCGACGGCGACGGGGCAGACCGCTCTCCCCGAACCGCGGGTGCTCGCCGGTGCTCTCGGACGCGCTGTCGTGGACGGTCTCGGGTTCGACGGCCGCGGCGGGGGCGGGGACGGCCGGCGCCTCCGGGGGGACCGGCGCCGTCGGTCCGCGGCCCGTCCCGGGCGGCAGGACGGCGGCGGGCGCGGCCGGCGGCTCGACGGACGCGTGGCTGATCAGTTCCTGAGGAAGCATCAGCAGGGCGCCGGTGCCGCCGCGCGCCGAGGGACGGAACGACACGGTCAGACCGTGCTTCCGGGCCAGCCGGCCGACGACCGCCAGGCCGAGCCGGGTGCCGGAGAGACCGGCCAGGTCCTGCGCGGTCGAGCCGACCGCGGCCTCCGCGCGGCGCAGCTGCACGTCGCTCATCACCAGACCGCTGTCCTCGACCGCGATGACGACCCCGGCCGGGACCTCCTCCACGTAGACGTGGACCTCGGCGGTGGGCGGCGAGAAGTTCGCGGCGTTGTCCATCAGTTCGGCCAGGGCGTGCATGACGCCCTCGGCCGCGTGCCCGGCGACGGCCGCGTCGCTGCTGGAGTGCAGCCGCACCCGCTGGTAGCCGCCGATCCGCCCCATGGCGCCGCGGAGGATCGACTCCATGACGATGGGGCGGGCCCAGCGACGGCCGGACCTGGCGCCGGTCAGCACGGCGACGGAGTCGGCAAGCCGCCCGGCCTGTGCGGTGCGGTGGTCGAGGTGGAGCAGATCGGCCAGGACGTCCTCGTCGGCGTGCCGGTGCTCCATCTCCCGCAGGTCGGCGAGCATGCTCGTGGCGAGGGCCTGCATGCGGCCGGCCGCGTTGGCCGCGGCGGCCATGGCGGCGGACCGGCCGGATTCGGCACGGCGCAGCTCGGCTTCGAGCCGCCGCACGTCGGCGGCCCGGTCCGCGGTCAGCTCGGCGGTCCGAGCGGTGTGGGCGCGGACCAGTTCCTCGGTCCGCGCCCGGTGGGCCGCCTCCGAGGCGGCGGCCTCCGTCTCGTACCGCTCCTTCGACGCCGCCGCCTCACGCGCGAAGTCGGCCGCGTTCCGGGCGGCCCGGGCCTCCTGGGCGGCGAGTTCGGCGGTGAGGGCCTCGACCCGCCTGCTCAGGGAGCGGGAGGTCCGCCCGTACCAGGTGACCGCGAAGGCGGCGGCCGCGAGGAGCAGGACGCCGCCGCCGGTGAACCAGCCGAGCGCGGGACGGATCCCGGCCGGCGCCGCGGCGGTCGCCGCGACGGCGAGCGCACCACCCGCGGCGGCTGTCAGCAACGAGGCGAGCAGGGCAGGGCGGAAGGGGGTGGACGGCGCCGACATCAACCAGACTCTCGAGAACAGGCACGCGGGGGAGTCGTAACGTCGGCACTATAGATCCGATCTTGATCGGTTCGGAACCTCTCTTGATCGGATCGGTATTCAGATTACGGAATGTGCCATCAAAGCGATCAGCTCGACGACGCGGAGGGAGCCGCGTTCCGCCACACCGTCAGATCGAGCGTCATGTAGGTGCTCGGCGAGTCCTCCGGGGAGAAGGCCTTGACCGTGACGAGACCGAGGTGGCCCGTACCCGTCGTGACGCAGACCTGGCGGCCCGGCGACAGCTTGTTCACGTAGATGTTCGTCGTGAACCTGGTCTCCGCGCGGCACGCCTCCAGGGAACCCTGCTGACCCGGATCGAGCAGCACCAGATTGCCGCCGCTGCTCTCGGCGTCGAGGTAGCCGCCCGTGTCGTAGGAGAGTTCGTAGTTGTTGTCCTCCCCGTCCTGCGGCCGCACGTTCTCGTCCCCGAGGGTCAGGTGGTAGCCGGCCGTCAGGTTGATGTCCTTGTACGTGGCGGCCTGCGGGGCCGGCGCGGTCGAGGGCTCCGGCGACGAGCTCGCCGTCCCCGTCCCCGTCCCCGTCCCCGTTCCCGTTCCCGTTCCCGTTCCCGTTCCCGTCCCCGTTCCCGTCCCGCTCCCCGCGCCACCGCCGCCCTGTGTGCTCGTCGAGCCCTTCCCGCCCGCGTTCGCGGACGTCGGCTCGCCCTTGTCCTTCAGCAGGACGTAGGCGGTCGCGCCGCCCGTGACGGCGAAGGCGAGGACGGCGGCCAGGGCGATGACGAGACCGCGCCCACCGCCCTTCTTCTGCCGGGGCGGCTGCTGCGGCTGGTACCCCGTCGGCATCGGCCGGCCGGGGTGGGGCTGCTGCGGATACGCGGGACCGACCGGGCCCTGCGTCGGCGCGTACGCGAAACCGGGGGAGGGCATGGCGGCGGCAGGGGGAGCGACCGGGGTCGACGGAACGACGGGGGCCGGCTGAGCGGCCGTCACCGCCTGCGGCGGCGGGCCGTATCCGGGCGACGGCGTGGACGGCGCGGCCGGCACCGTCGGGGAGTACCCGGCGGGCGCGGCCGACGGCGCGGTCGTCGGCGGCGGGGGCGTCTGCGGGGGAGCGGGCGCCGCCGCCCGGGCCGTGATCTCGGCGGAGACCGCGCCCGGCAGCCAGTCCTCGGGCCGGCGCAGCACCGTCGCCGCGTTCGCGGCCTGGCAGAGCCGGATGATCTCGGAGAGCGTCGGCCGGGCCTCGGGCTCCTTCGCGAGGCAGCGCGTGACCAACTCGGTGAGCCGCTCCGGCACGGCGCTCAGGTCCGGGTCCTCGTGCACGATCCGGTACAGCACCCCGTGCCCGGTCCCCTCCCCGAAGGCCGGGACGCCCGTCGCCGCGTACGCCGCGACCTGACCGAGCGCGAACACGTCCGTGGCCGGGGTGACCGGCCGGCCCGCCGCCTGCTCGGGCGCCATGAACGACGGCGTCCCTATGGTGACCCCACTGCCCGTCAGGGAGGTCGCGTCGGCCGCGTACGCGATGCCGAAGTCGATGACGCGGGGCCCGTCGGCGGCGAGCAGTACGTTCGACGGCTTCAGGTCGCGGTGCACGATGCCCGCGCCGTGGATGACGTGCAGGGCCTCGGCCATGCCCGCGACGAGCAGCAGCACCGTCTCCACGGGCAGCGCGCCGTGCGCCACGACCGCGTCGGCGAGCGACGGTCCCGGCACGTACGCGGTGGCCAGCCAGGGCTGCGCGCCCTCGGGGTCCGCGTCGATGACGGGGGCGGTGAACAGCCCCTGGACGCGCTGCGCCGAGCGCACCTCCTGGGCGAACCGGCGGCGGAACTCCGCGTCCTCGCCGAACTCGGGACGGATCAGCTTGATCGCCACCGGCCGACCGCCGGGCGTGTACGACAGGTACACCTTGCCCATGCCGCCGGCGCCGAGCCGAGCGGCGAGCCGATACCCGGCGACCGTCGTCGGGTCGTCCGCCGCCAGCGGCTGGAACACTTCGGAACCGCCCCGGCCCGCTTGCTGACCGCCCATGAACTCATGTCTCCCCACGCAGAACACCGTTTTCCGGAGGGCACCCTACCGGTGGGACGCGTTTTCGGCCGCGTCCGTCGTGATCTCCGCGCCCGTGAGCCCGGCACGCTCCGCGAGCGCACCGCCCTGGAAGCGGCTCTCCGCCCCCAACTCCTCCAGCAGATCGGCGATGTGACGGCGACAGGTGCGCAGCGACATTCCCATGCGCCGGGCGATCACCTCGTCCTTCGCGCCCTCCGCGAGCAGCCCCACGAGCGCCCGCCGCAGACTGGGGCCGACCTCCTTGTACGCCGCCTCGCTGGTGCCCCGGAAGGGGACCGCCCCGGACCAGTGCTGCTCGAACACCCGGCAGAGGTACGCCACCACGTCGGGGTCCCGGACGAGGACCGCCCCCTCGCCCGTGCCGCCGTCGGCGCGCCGGGGCAGGAAGGCCACGGACCGGTCGAAGACCACGGCCCGGTCGGGGAGTTCGGCCGCGGTGCGGTACTCGGCACCGGCGTCGGTGAGCCGTTCCACGTACCCCTGGGTGGACAGGCTGGTCCGCGCCGAGTGCTGGTACAGCGTGCGCATCCGCACGCCCCGGCGGAGCATCGCCAGGTCCCGCTCGACGGCGTCCCCGAGGCGGTGCGCGGCCCGCCCGCCGCCCGGCTGGATGCTGAACACCTCCTCCCGGCAGCGCGCCGACTCCTCGGTCAGCATCGCGGAAGCGGACGCCATGTCGGGCAGCACGTCGAAGCCCTCCCGGCGGCCCTGTTCGCGCCGGGCGGCGCGGTAGCGCGGCATCAGGGAGTGCAGCTCGTCACGGAGCGACTGGGCGTGCGCGGCGGCCCGCGCGAGCTCCGCCTCCAGCGGCCCGACGACCTCCGCCGCGGCGGCGTCCGGGTTCACCGGGATCAGCTCCCCGGGGCGGCCGGGTGCCGGCCGCAGAAGACGGAGCCGTTCCAGGGTGCGGCAGGCGGCCTCGACCTCGTCCCGGCTCAGCCCGAGGGCCGGAAGTCCGTCCGGAAGCCCGTCCGGAGCGCGGTTCGGGAGGCTGCCGCGCTCCAGTACGTACGCGAAGACGGCGACGGCCCCGGCGTCCAGCCGAGGCATTCCGTCCACATCCACCCCAGTAGTCACACGTTTCCCCCGTGATGCGGCCCTGCTACTTCCGTGCCATGCAGGGTATTGCCAGGTCATGGCGCTGGACCAAGCGGGCTCGCCGGGATGGACTGGGGGTGTCCGGCCGAGGGAAACCCCATCAGGCCGACATACGGCGTGAACCCGCCAGACGCGGAGCTTCCCGCCCGTCCTCTTCCCTCCCGAACCAGGAGCCGCACCATGTCCGTTGCCGTCCGCTGCTTCCTCCTCCTCGCCGTCCTGCTCGCCGGCGGAGTGACCGCCGCCGCGGGGGACGGCGCACCGGAGACGGCGCGGACGGTCGCCGGGAGCCCCATGGACACCAGCTGGGGCGACGAGTACGACCGGCCCGTGCAGTAGGAACCGCCCCGGACCCCCTGCTCGTCACCCATGCGAAACGCGAGGACGAAGAGCGTGTCGTCACCCACCGCGCATTCCCCGTCCGGCCCCGGCCCCCGGCGGTCGCGGGCCGAAGGCCCCGCCGACCGGGCCCTGTTGCCCGACCTCGTGCGCGCCGTGATCGCCCGGCACACGCCCGACCCGGCAGGACCGGCGCGGGCGGACTGGAGCGTCGAACCCGGCGAGTTCTGGTGCCACGTCGTGCCCGGCGACGCCGTCGGGCGGGCCCAGGGATGGAAGCTCCACGTCCCGGCCACCCCGCTCTCGGCGCCCCTGGTCCTCGCCCGGTCCGCCGAGGTCCTCGTGGCCCACCGCGCGGCCTTCAAGTTCGCCGGGAGTCCGGCCGGGGTCGCCGCGCTGGTGTCCGGTCGCTTCGCGCGCGGCGGGAGCGGCAAGTTCCTGACCGTGTACCCGGCCGACGACGAGCAGTTCCGGCGGCTCGCCGAGGAACTCCACCGGGCCACCGAGGGACTGCCGGGCCCCGCCGTGCTCTCCGACCGGCGCTACCGCCCCGGCAGTCAGGTCTTCTACCGGTACGGCGTGTTCAAGGGCGTCCGGGAACTGACGGCCGACGGCTCCTTCGCCGCCCGCCTCACCGACCCCGACGGCCGGCCGGTCGCCGACGAGCGCAACGCCTGGTTCAGCCCGCCCGCCTGGGCCGGCGACCCGTTCCCCGACCGCCCCGTCGCACCCGCCCGCAGCACGGCCACCGCCAAGCCCGTGCTGCTCGGCGACCGCTTCCTCGTACGGGGCGCGATCCAGCACTCCAACAAGGGCGGGGTGTTCCGGGCCGAGGACACCCGTACCGGCGCGCAGGTCGTCGTCAAGCAGGCACGGCCCCACGTGGGGGCCGGACTCGAAGGCCTGGACGTCCGGGACCTGCTGCGCCGCGAGGCCGCGCTGCTCGAACGGTTCGGGCGGAAGCGCCCCGACCGGGTCCCCGGACTCGTGGAGGTGTTCGAACAGCAGGGCAGCGTGTTCCTCGCCACCGAATCGGTCCCGGGGGCGACGCTGCGGCGCACCGTCGCCGAGCACCTGGCGCGGCACGGCGACGCCTGCCCCGACGACCGCACGGCCGACTCCCGGGTCCGCCGGCTCGTCGAACTCGTCGCCGGCGCCCACGAACTGGGCGTCACCCTGCACGACTTCAACCCCAACAACGTCATGGTCACCCCCGACGGCCGGCTCGTCCTCATCGACCTGGAGATGGCCGCCCCGGAAGGGGAGCGCTGGGTGCTCGGTGCCACCCCGGGCTACACCGCCCCCGAACTGCGCGCCCTCGACCAGGTGGCCCCCGCCCTGCCGCCGGACGCCGACCTGTACGCCCTCGGCGCCACCGTCCTGCACACCCTGAGCGGCGCCGATCCGGTCTTCGCGGAGGACCTCCCCCGGGAGGCCGCACGACCGGACGAGCGACGCCTCGCGGACCTCGTGGACCTCCTGGCCCGCGACCACGCCCGCGTACGACGCTTTTCGCCGCTGATCCTGGGGCTCACACGGGACGCGCCCGAAGACCGCTGGACGCTCGACCGGGCCCGGGAGTTCCTGGACGGAAGCCGGGCGGGAGCGACGGCGCGACCGACCGCCGGTCCGCCGCCGGGGCCACGCCCGGACGCGGCGGCCACGCGCGCGCGTCTCCTGCACGACGGCATCGCCCACCTGCTGGCCACGATGCGCCCGCACGACCCCGAACGGCTGTGGGCCTCGGACTCGTTCGGCGAGACCTGCGACCCGGTGGCCCTGCAGCACGGCTCGGCCGGCGGCGTCGCCCTGCTCGCCCGGGCCCTCGGCCACTGGGACGCCGGGCTCCGCCTCCCGGAGACCGTCGCCGGGCCGCCCGTGACCCGCGAGGCGCTCGCCGAAGGCCTCCGCTCCGCCGCCCACTGGACCGCGCAGCGGCAGGAGACGCTGCCGAGCGACCCGCCGGGGCTGCACTTCGGCCGCTCGGGCACCGCCTGGGCGCTGCTCGACGCCGCGCGGGCCCTGGACGACCCCGCCCTGGAGGACCGGGCCGTCGCACTCGCCCTCGGCCTGCCGGTCCGCGGATCCAACCCGGACGTCTGCCACGGCGTGGCCGGATCGGGCCTGGCCCACCTGCACTTCTGGCGCACCACCGGAGACCGGCGGTTCCTGGACCGCGCCGCCGAGGCCGCGAACGGACTGCTCGACGCGGCGCGGCGCACCCCGGAGGGGGTCTTCTGGCCGGTGCCGGAGGACTTCGGTTCCGCGCTCGCCGGCGCCTGGCACTACGGCTTCGCGCACGGCGTGGCCGGGGTCGGCACCTTCCTCCTGCTCGCGGCCCAGATCACCGGGGACGAACGGTTCCTCGCCGCGGCCACCGAGGCGGGGGCCACCCTCGCGGCCGCCGCCCGCAGTGGACCGGCGGGCGCGCTCTGGCCCGTCGACCGGGCCCGCCACCTCTCCGACTCGCCGGAGCTCGCCCGGCACTGGTGCAGCGGCTCCTCCGGCGTCGGCACCTTCCTGGTCCGGCTCTGGGCGGCGACCGGCGGGTCCGACAAGGCCGTACGCGACCTGGTGGACGGCGCCGCCCGTGCCGTCCGGGCGGGCCGGGCGACCGACTCGCCGGCCACCTGCCACGGACTCGCGGGCAACGCCGAGTTCCTCCTCGACGCCGCCGTACGCACGGGCGACGAGAGCCACCGCGCCGCCGCCGAACTCCTCGTCGAACACCTGGCCGCACAGGCCGTGCTGCGCGACGGGCGGCTCCTGGTGCCCGACGAGAACCGCGGGACCGTCCTCGCCGAGTACGCCACCGGCCTCGCCGGAAGCCTGTCCCTGCTGCTGCGCATGCGGTGCGGAGGCCCGCGCGCCTGGCTGCCCGAGGACGGGCCGGCCCGCCCCTGAGTGTCCGGCGGCCCCAGGCCGCCGGCGTACCACCGGAATATCCGCATCATTCGAAGGAGACCGTCATGACCGAGTACGACATCGACGCCCTGCAGGTCCTGCCGGAGGAGGTCCGCACCGAGGACGCCCGTGGCGAGGAGCACGCCGCCGCGCTGATCACCGCCTGCCGCTGGCTCACGAGCGGCTGCTGACCGACTCCGTCCGGGGAGGGGGCCGGCGTCCCGGCCGGCCCCCTCCCCGACGGAGGCACGACCGTAGACTCGAAGCATGACCAGGCTGACGGGCAGGGCCCTGCGGGTGACGGTCTTCGTGGGGGAGACCGACCTGTGGCACCACAAGCCGCTCTACACCCAGATCGTCGGCCGGGCACGCGAGGCGGGTCTCGCGGGCGCGAGCGTCTTCCGCGGCATCGAGGGTTTCGGCGCCTCCTCGCTGATCCACACCCAGCGACTGCTCTCGCTGAGCGAGGACCTCCCCGTCGCCGTGGTCATCGTCGACACCGAGGAGAAGATCCGCGCCTTCCTGCCCCTCCTCGACGAACTGGTCGAGGAGGGCCTGGTGATCCTCGACGACTGCGAGGTCATCCGCTACGTCGGCCGAGAGAAGCCCGCCTGAGGGACCGACGGATCCGGGCCTGCGACGGCCCCGCTCACGAGGGCATGATCGCCGAGAGGCCCTTGCGGAGGTCGTCCGGGTTCATGACCGGTGAGTAGTGGACTTTGGCGCCCATCTCCATGAAGAAGGGCTCCGAGATCTTCGGCAGCTGGGAGGGGTCCTTCAGGTCGAAGAAGAGGTACCCGGTCCGACAGCCGTCCTCGACGGTGAAGTACGCGGCCTCCGGGTTGAGTTCCTTGAGCGTGGTCTCCATGATCTCCAGCAGCTTGCCCTGCTTGATGGTCTCGTTGGAGGTCGCGGTGTTCATCTGAACCTTCAGCAGCATGCGCATGGCACGGCCTTTCCCGACCGGGCGGGCGCTCCGTTCGGGACGCCCGGAATCCCGGACGCGCTCAGTACCAGCCTCCTCCTTGCCCGCCGGAGGGTCCACTCGGGCCCGGGTACCGCACGGTCGTTCCGTCGGCGTGCGGGGTCAGGACTCGCGGCCCCGCAGGCCGGTGGTGGTGACCAGGGCGACGAGGGCGTCGGGGAAGGCCTCCGCGACGGCGGGGGCGAGGCGGAAGGTGGTCATGGGGGTTCCGTTCGTGCGGGCGGACGAGAGGGGGCCGGTCAGGCCAGCGCCAGGAGGCTGACGGCCACCACCGCCGTCCCCGGGCCGAGGAGCTGACCGCGGTGGATGCGCTCGGCGAGCACGCCACGGGCGAGCAGGACCGTGCCCGCCGGGTGGAGGGCGGTGATCACGGCGACGACGGCGAGGTCCCCGCCGCGGGCGGCGAGCAGGAAGAGCAGGTTCGCCACCGGGTCCAGCACGCCCGCGGCCGCCGACAGGGCGTACGTGGGCCGCTCGGAGCCCAGCCTGCGGTACAGCACCGCCGCCGCCGCGAGGGTCACGGCCGAGGAGACCGCACGGCCCACGACCAGCGGCGCCACCCCGCTGTCCGAGGGCGCCTGGTGCAGGAAGACCAGCTGGAGGGCGATCGCGGCGCCCGCGCCCAGGGCCGGCAGCAGCGCCGTACGGGACGGGCGCGCCGTACCGGAGCCGTGTCCGGCGCTGACCAGGACCACGGCCGCCAGGGCGAGCGGCAGCCCGACCAGGCCGGCCGCGCCGAGGTGCTCGCCCTGGAGCAGGCCCACGCCGACGGGCAGCATGGCGGACACGAGCGCGGTCACGGGCGAGAGGACGTTCATCGGTCCGATCGCCAGGGTCCGGTAGAGCAGCGCGAAGGCCGCGGCGGAGGCGACGCCGGACGCGGCGCCCCAGCCCAGGGCGCCGGCGTCGAACGAGGCGCCGAGGAAGGGCCGGAGCAGCAGCTCCACGGCGAGAGAGGCCGGGTCGTGACCGCCGACGCCGTCGCGCCGCTCTGGACCGGAAGGCTGGGCAGCGAGGCCCGGCTCATGCTCACGACCTCGGGCCCGGCGCCGGTCGAGGTCTGGCGCTGGACGCTGGAACCGGGCGAGGAGTACCCCAGCCACCCCCACCAGGCAGGGGTCGTGGAGACCGTCAGCGTCACCGCCGGCCGGATGACCCTGGTCGTCGACGGCACGGAACACACCGTCGAAGCCGGGCAGACCGCCGCCTTCGACGGCGACGCCACCCACACCTACCGCGGCGCGGGAGAGGCGACCTGCCACCTGATCATGACCGTCCTCCTGCCGCCCGGCCCCGCCGCCTGACGCGGAGCCGGCCCCGCCGCCTCGGACGGACCCGTCCTACCGCTCCCGGGCGAGGAAGGCGGGGCGCAGGGACGTGTCCACCGGGTCGTAGTACCGGTGGAAGACCGGAGTCGTGGAGCCGGACACGGGCGGGACGATCCAGCTCCAGTCGGCGGGTGTGGGCCTGCCGTGCCGGCTCTCCCGCGCGATGTGCCGCAGGAACCGCTCGGACTCGGTGTGATGGTCCGCCATCGTCACCCCGGCCTCCTGGAAGGAGTGCAGCACCGCCACGTTGAGCTCCACGAGCGCCCGGTCCCGCCACAGCGTGCGTTCCGAGGAGCGGTCGAGGCCCAGCCGGTCGGCGACCACCGGCAGGAGGTCGTAGCGCTCGGCGTCGGCGAGGTTCCGGGCGCCTATCTCCGTCCCCATGTACCAGCCGTTGAACGGTGCCGCCGGATAGCGCACCCCGCCGATCTCCAGCGTCATGTCGCTGATCGCCGGCACCGCGTACCAGCGCAGCCCCAGCTCCGCCAGCCACGCGTGGTCCGGATGCCGCAGCGGCACCTCCAGGACGGAATCCTCCGGCAGCTCGTACCACTCCGGTCGCGCGCCCGGCCGCTCCTCCACCATCAACGGAAGCACCTGGAAGGCCCCTTCGTCGCGCTTCCACCCCAGCTCGCGGGCGCGGGCGGTCGGCGAGGCACCGCGCGGATCGCCGATCCAGCGGCCCTCGGGGGTGCGGTGCCCGGCGTAGCGCACCAGTTGGTCGTTGACGATCCGCGGCGCGGGACGCCCCGGCCGGTCGGGGGCGAACACCGAGATCACCGGGCGGATCCGGCCGCCGTTCCCGGCGGTCCGCAGGTGCTCGAAGCAGGCGGCGGCGATGCCGTCGGCCGAGGTGACGTGCCGGAGGTCGCGCACCACGAGGCTGCTCCAGTAGAGCCTGCCGATGCAGCGGGCCGCGTTGCGCCACGCCACGCGGGCGCCGAAGGAGAGCTCGGCCGGAGTGTGCTCGTACGTGCCGGTCCGGTCGATCCCGGCCAGCACCTCGCGGACCCGGCGCTCCACGTCCCCGGCGTCGGGCTGCTCGTGATGGAACTGCCGGACGAAGCTCTCCGCCTCCCGACGGTCCGTCACCTGCGGTGTTCGCACGTGCGGTTGGCCCTGTCGCGCGTCGGACGGAGACGCGGACGTGAACGGACAGGTGCTGACGGCGGCGGCCTTGCGGCGGCGACCCAGACTGAAGACCAAGGTGTTCCCTCCTGCCCCCATGACTACCGCACGCGTCCGTGCGGTTGTGGAGAGTGAGGAGAGTTCGGGAGGGGAAGGGCGCCGGGCTGATAAGGTGCCCGGCGCCGAGATCCGGGGGCGGCCGACGGCGCGCCGCGGGATGGACCGGTGGTCCTCGGCTCAGAGCCCCCCGACCTTGGCCGTCGCCGAGAGCTCGTACACCAGCGTGACCGTCCGCCGGCCGCCGGGCGGCAGGGTGACGTCCCAGCGCACGATGCCCTCGGCGTCGACCGTGTCCGGGGCGGGGGAGCAGGCCTCCTTGCGCAGGCGCACCTCCACCGCCGAGACCTCGGAGACGGGGATCCGCTCGCGGAGGACGACCACCCGGTCGTCCCGCTCCCCGGGCGGCGAGAACCGGGACAGGTGCAGCCGGACCGTGCGGGTGATCACGGTCCGCTGGGTGAGGCCCGTGGTGTCGCGGGACTCCTCGGCGTGCCGGACCACCCGGTGGTCGTCACGGCTGCCGAAGGCGAGCTCGACGGCGGCGCCGGGAGCCGTGAAGTCCAGCGTGCCGCGGCCGGTGAAGCCGCTGCCCCGGACGAGGTCCACGGGGCCGGCGAGCAGCGCGTGGCCGGACAGGTTGTCGAACCGCACCACCTGCGTGACCAGCGGGGAAAGCTCCGGCGAGCAGGCGTACTCACTGCCGGCGGCCGTCGTGAACGCCGAGAGCGGCACCCGGTGGGCGCGGCCGTCACCCGGCACGGAGACGGGCGCGGGGGAGCGCAGCACCCGCGCCTCGCCGCCGTCGTCCACGCCCGGCAGGCCGAGCACCGGAGCCGGTCCGAGCGTCGAGATCTCCTCCTCGCGCACCTCGACGTCGATCGTGCGGCGCTCCGCCGGCGCCCGGTCCTTGAGCGTCAGCCGGTCCTCGACCAGCCGCGGCGGATCGCCGGCCAGGGCCGACCTCGCGGTCGACAGCGTCAGCCGCACGTCCGACCAGTCCTCGCCGGTGCGCTGCCAGACCACCGCGTCGGTCTCCAGCGTCAGGGACTCCCCGTCGAGCACGGCCCGGTAGGCCGGCCGCCACAGCGCGCACGGGGTGAGGTGGCTCAGCCGCAGCCGCGCGGCCCCCGCCGCCGTGGCCTCCACGGTCAGCTCGACATGGGCGACGAGCTCGGCCGGCTCCTCCTCGGCGAGCTCCATGACCCGGCGGACCTCGGAGAGTTCGGCACGGAGGGCGGTCAGGCGCGCCTCCGCGGCGCGGAGCTCCTCGCCGTACGTGTCGCGCTCGGCGTCCACCCGGTCCAGTTCGCGGCTCCAGCGGGGCCCTTCGGCCTCCCCGCAACCGGCGCCCTCGCCGATCTCCCGCAGCAGGTCGGCGGCGAGCCGGCCCAGCAGGTCGAGACGGGTCCGCAGCCGGTCGCGGCGCTGCTCCACGGAGCGGCGCTCCTCTTCGAGGGCGTGGGCCCGGTGGCGGAGCGCGGAGTCGCCCTCGGCGGGCGGCACCGGTCCGCGCGGCGTCCAATCGCGGACGAGCCGCACGTCGAGGACGGTGGCCGGGTGTCCGGAGGTCAACTCGGCGTGCAGGGTGCGGTCGACGGCGAGCGCGCTGACCGGCCCGAGGCGCAGGCGCTGGACGCCGGCCTCCAGGTCGAGCACGGCGGTGCGCTCGACATGGGCGCGGTCCTCCAGACAGGTGACGGCGGTGACGGGGAGGGCGATCGGCTCGGTCTCCGTGGACATGGCGTGTGTCAGCTCCTGCGGTTGCCGTCGACCAGGGCCTTGCCGGCCGGTATGCGGATCTCGTAGCCGCCGTCGAGCACGGCGGTGCCGCCGGCGGGCAGCTCCACCCGCCAGACGCGGGTGCCCGGGACGTGGTGCTCCGGCGCGGCGCCGTCCTCGGGTGCCGTCCAGTCGGCGCGTTCCTCGATGCGGACGTCCGGCTCGGAGGAGACCGGCACCCGCTCGTGGACCTCGACGGTGACCGGCCCCGCGAGACGGTTGGCCAGCTCCACGTGGACGCGGTGGTCGAGCACGGTCACGTTGTTGCGCAGGCCCGCCGTCGACTCCTTCAGATGGGTGCTGCGGGTGACGCGGACGCCCTCGGCGGGACCGAGGCCCAGCCGGCGGACACCGCCGGGCGCGAGCGTGGGCAGGGCGGCGGTCAGCAGGAAGTCGTCGTCGACGGTGACCTCCACCGGGCCGGCGAGCAGCGCCTGACGGGTGGTGTTGGAGACCGTGAGGGTCGCGTACACGGTCTGCTCCACGGACGGCACACAGACGTGTTCGGTGTGCAGGACGACCGGGACCTCGCCGACGGTGACGGTGTGCCAGGCGCCGTCCGATGGCACGTCGGCACGGGCGGGGGCGTCGAAGCGGTGGTCGACGTCAGCACGGCCAGGACCCCGGCCGCCCCTTGCTGGACGGTGCACGGGTCGCTCTCCCCGGTCAGCGTCGACACGGGCCACAGCCGGTCGCCCG
>NZ_JBEXSZ010000116.1:0-27267 GCF_040613865.1 Streptomyces sp. NPDC006197
TGTGGTCGGGATCTTGTATTTGCATGCTAGGGAAATCCACCGACGCGGCACTTCTCCATTCGTGCTCACTTCTAGTGGGATTCCAGCCTGTCCACCCCCTTCAGAGTTTCTTGCGGGCGACGGCGAAGAT
The DNA here is from genome assembly GCF_040613865.1 of Streptomyces sp. NPDC006197. Lineage (NCBI taxonomy): Bacteria > Bacillati > Actinomycetota > Actinomycetes > Kitasatosporales > Streptomycetaceae > Streptomyces > Streptomyces sp. NPDC006197. The sequence continues at coordinate 131 of NZ_JBEXSZ010000116.1, forward strand.
CCGGCGGAACGGGAAGACCGTGCCGTGCGGGCCGGGCGGGTAGGCCTCGCGCAGGAGCAGGCGGTACTGGGCGAGGAAGGCGTCGACCGCCTCCCGGTCGTCGCCCAGGGTGGTGAGGACGGGCCGCAGCGCGGTGCCCTTGACCCAGTCCAGGACGGGGTCCTCCCCCTGGAGCAGCTGGCAGTACGTGGTCTCCCAGACGTCCGTCTCGCAGCCGAGGTCGGCGAGGCGGGTGAGGTAGTCGGCGGTGTCGAGGACGTGGACGTAGCGGCGGCCCTGGTCACCGAGGCGGGCCCGCCACTCGGGGGTCTCGCAGAGCTCGCCGAGCAGGGCGTGGCTGGGCGAGGTGAAGTTGCCGGGGACCTGGAAGGCCAGGGTGCCGCCGGGGTGGAGGCCGTCGATCCAGGCGGCGAAGGACTCGGGGTGGTTGGGGACCCACTGGAGGGCGGCGTTGGAGACGATCAGGTCGTAGGGCTCGTCGGGGGTCCAGTGGGCGGCGTCGGCGGGCCGGAAGTCGAGCCAGCCGCCGCCCCGGGTGGTGCCCGCCCAGTCCTTCTCGGCGCGCTCCAGCATCTCCGGCGAGAGGTCGAACCCGGTGATGTGCGCGTCGGTCCACCGGTCGGCGAGGAGGACCGTCACGTTGCCGGGTCCGCAGCCGAGGTCGGCGATGCGGGCGGGTCGCCGCTGGGCGGGCAGCTGCGGTATTCGGGCGAGGAGATCGAGGAACGGGCGGGTGCGGTGGCCGGAGTGTCGGAGGTACTGCTGTGGATCCCAGGTTGGTGCGGCGGTGTCCACGGAATGCATGTTCGAAGCCCCCTTGCTGGCACGAGTTGCCGAAGCGGAACGGAGTTCCGGCGGGGTCCCTTCCCCATAGTCCAGGGAAATATATCTTGACTCCAAGATACTCGACATCAAGAAACTCGAACACAAGAGACTTTATGTCAACAGACCCTTTACACTGATCGTCATGGAGGACGAGGTCGACCGACTGGTCGCAGCATGGCGCCGCGAGCGCCCCGACCTCGACGTGGAACCGCTCGAGGTGCTCAGCCGTGTCTCGCGGCTCGCCCGCCACCTCGACCGCGCCCGTCGGCTCGCCTTCTCCGAGCACCAGCTGGAGCCCTGGGAGTTCGACGTCCTCACCTCCCTGCGCCGCGCCGGAGCGCCGTACCAGCTCTCCCCCGGCCAGCTCCTCACCCAGACCCTGGTCACCTCCGGCACCATGACCAACCGCATCGACCGGCTCGCCAAGAAGGGCCTCGTCGAGCGGCTCCCCGACCCCAGCGACCGGCGCGGGGTCCTGGTCCGGCTCACCCCCGAGGGCCGCGACCGCGCCGACGAGGCGCTCGCCGGACTCCTCGCCCAGGAGCGCGCCATCCTGGCCCAGCTCTCCCGGGCCCAGCGCGGCGAACTGGCCGCGCTGCTACGCCGGCTGACCGCCCCGTTCGACAACATCCCCGGGTAGCACCGGCTCCGCGGGGCCCACGCCCGCCCGGCGGGCCAGCGCGACCGCCGCGAGCGTCGAGTGGACGCCCAGCTTCCCGAGCACGTTCTGCATGTGCGTCCGGACGGTGTGCGGGGAGAGGAAGAGGCGCTCGGCGACCGCCTTGCGGCCCAGGCCCGCGACCATGCAGCGCAGCACCTCCCGCTCGCGCGGGGTCAGCGACTCCACGAGCCGCTCGCTGTCCGTCCGGTGCCTGCGCGCCTCCGTCAGCTCCCGCAGGACACCCGTGAGCAGCGCGGGCGGCAGATGCGTCTCGTCCCGCAGCACGCCCCGGACCACCGCGAGCAGCCGCTGCAACGAGCAGTCCTTCGCGACCCAGCCGGAGGCCCCGGCCTGGAGCGCGAGCGCGGCCCGGCGCGGGTCGTCCTTCTCCGCGAGGACGACCGTGCGGAGCGCGGGCTGCGCCCGTCGCACGCCCATGACCAGCGAGATCCCGTCCACGGCGCCCTCGGCGTCGACCGGCACCGGGCGGGCCGCGGCCGCTCCGGCAGGGGCCGCGCCCAGCTCGGCGTCGACGAGCAGCACGTCGAACCGGCGGCCCTCCGCCGCGCCGCGCTCCAGGCAGCGCAGGGCCGCCGGGCCGCTGCCGGCGGCGGCGACGTCGACGTCGGGCTCCGCCGCGAGGGCGGCGGCCAGCGATTCGGCGAAGATGCGGTGGTCGTCCACCACCAGGACGCGGATGCGTGCCACGGACACTCCCATAGTGTCGAGGAACGGACCGACGCGGGTACGGCGCCGGAGGCGGGTCCGTCGAGGACACGGCCGCCGCCGTGCGTTGACTGCTACCCCAGCTCCTGGCGCCGTACCCGACGGGCCTCGCCCCCTGAACAGCACCGGCCCCCACCGGCGCTGCCCCTCAGAGTAGGGGCGGGGCGCCGCGGTGGGGGCCGATTCGCGGAACTGTCCGAAGTCGTGTGATCGCGAGCGGTGGTCCGGGAGAGTCGTTCAGAGGCGGCGCGCGCCCGCCGAGGGGACGGCCGGGAAGATTCCCGGGGCCGCGTACCCGGCCTCGGCGAAGGCCTTCCCGACGGCGGCGGACACCTCCTCCGCCCGCCCGGTCTCCACGAGGACGACGGCGGAGCCGCCGAAGCCGCCGCCGGTCATCCGGGCGCCGAGCGCCCCGGCCGCGTTCGCCGCCTCGACGACGAGGTCCAGCTCCGGGCAGGAGACCCGCAGGTCGTCCCGGAGGGAGGCGTGGCCCTCGGTGAGGACCGCGCCGACCGCGCGGGTGGCGCCGGCGTCGAGCAGCGCGACGGTCCGCTCCACGCGCGCGTTGTCGGAGACGACGTGCCGCACGTACCGCAGAATCGTCTCGTCGTTCAGCCGTGCGAGCGCTTCCGGTAGATGTGCGGCGCTCACTTCGCGCAGGGTGCGTACGCCGAGCGCCCGCGCACCCGCTTCGCACCCGGCGCGCCGCTCGGCGTACGCGCCGTCTCCGAGCGCGTGCTTCACGCGGGTGTCGACGACGAGCAGCCGGAGCCCCTCCTGCGCCAGGTCGAAGGGGACCTGGCGGTACGAGAGGTCCCGGGTGTCCAGGTGGAGGGCGTGCCCCTCCTCGGCGCAGGCGGAGGCCATCTGGTCCATGACCCCGCAGGGCACGCCGACGAAGGCGTTCTCGGCGCGCTGGGCGAGGCGGGCGAGCTCGGGGCGGGAGAGCCCGAGCCCGAACAGGTCGTTCAGGGCTAGCGCGGTGACGACCTCCAGGGCCGCCGAGGAGGACAGCCCGGCGCCGGTCGGCACGGTCGAGGTGAGGTGGACGTCGGCCCCGGCGACCGGGTGTCCGGCCTCCCGCAGCGCCCAGACCACGCCGGCCGGGTAGGCCGCCCAGCCGCCGCCGGAGAGCGGCTCCAGGCCCGCGACGTCCAGCTGGACGATCCCGCCGTCGATGTCGGCGGAGTGCAGGCGCAGGACGCCGTCGTCGCGGCGGGAGACGGCGGCGACGGTGGTGTGCGGCAGCGCGAGCGGCAGCACGAAGCCGTCGTTGAAGTCGGTGTACTCCCCGATGAGGTTGACCCGCCCGGGGGCGGCCCAGAGGCCGTCGGGCGCGGCGCCGTACAGCGTCTCGAAGTCGGCGGCGAGGCTCATGCGCCCTCCTCCCGGCGGAGGCGGGCGAAGGTCCAGGCGTCGGCGACGACGTCCGCGAGGTCGGGGCGGGACGGCGTCCAGCCGAGCCGCTCGCGGGCGGCCTCGGCGGAGGCGACGAGGACGGCGGGGTCGCCGGGGCGGCGCGGGGCGGTGATCTCCGGGATCGGGTGGCCGGTGACCTTGCGGACGGTCTCGACGACCTCGCGGACGGAGAAGCCGTTGCCGTTGCCCAGGTTGCAGATCAGGTGCTCGCCGGCCGGGACGGTGTCCGCGGTCATCGCGTCGAGGGCGAGGAGGTGAGCCTCGGCGAGGTCGGCGACGTGGATGTAGTCGCGGACGCAGGTGCCGTCCGGGGTCGGGTAGTCCTCGCCGTACACGGAGATCGCCTCGCGCCGGCCGAGGGCGACCTGGAGGACGAGCGGGATCAGGTGGGACTCGGGCTCGTGGCGCTCGCCGAGCGGGCCGTGCGCCCCGGCCACGTTGAAGTACCGCAGCGAGACGGCGGCCAGGCCGTGGGCGGCGCACTCCCCGCCGATCATGTGGTCGACGGCCAGCTTGCTCGCCCCGTACGGGCTGGTGGGCGCGGTGGGCGCGGTCTCGGTGATCGGCACGGTCTCCGGCTCGCCGTAGGTGGCGGCGGTGGAGGAGAAGACCAGCTTGCGGACGCCGGCCGACCGCATGGCGGCGAGCAGGGCCATGGTGCCGCCGACGTTGTTCTCCCAGTACTTCTCGGGCCTGGCGACGGACTCGCCGACCTGGGAGAAGGCGGCGAAGTGCAGGACGCCGTCGTAGGAGCCGTCCAGCCACTGCGCGGCGTCCTGGATGCGGCCCTCGATGAACTCGGCGCCCGCCGGGACGGCTTCGGCGAAGCCGGTGGAGAGGTCGTCGAGGACGGTGACCCGGTGGCCCCGCTCCAGGAGGTGGGCGGCGACCACGCTGCCCACGTACCCGGCACCTCCGGTCACCAGGTACTTCTTCGCTGTCGTGGTCACTTGCTCGCCACCTCTCGGAGTCGTCGGGCCGCGTCCTCGGGCCGGACGTCGTTCATGAACGCGCCCATGCCGGACTCGGTGCCCGCGAGGAACTTCAGCTTGCCAGAGGCCCGTCGGACGGTGAAAAGCTCCAGGTGCAGTCCGAAGTCCTCGCGCCGTCCGTCGGTGAAGGGCGCCTGGTGCCAGGCGGCGATGTAGGGCGTCGGCGGCTCGTCCGGGCCGAAGATCCGGTCGAAGCGCCTCAAGAGTTCCAGGTAGACCTGTGCGAACTCCGCGCGGGCCCCCTCGTCGAGGGCGAGCAGGTCGGGCACCCGGCGCCTGGGGTGGAGGTGGACCTCGTACGGCCAGTGGGCGGCGTACGGCACGAAGGCGATCCAGTGCCCGGTCTCCAGGACCACCCGTTCGCCGTCGGCCCGCTCCCGGGCGACGAGGTCGTCGAAGAGGTTCCGTCCGGTCGCCGCGCGGTGCTCGTCCGCGCGGCGGCGCATGGCGGCCGTCCGGGGCGTGACGTACGGGAAGGCGTAGACCTGGCCGTGCGCGTGGGGCAGGGTGACGCCGATCTCCGCTCCGCGGTTCTCGAAGCAGTAGACCTGCTCGACGCCGGGCAGGGCGGAGAGTTCGGCGGTGCGGTCGGTCCAGGCGTCGAGGACGAGCCGGGCCCGCTCCTCGGTGAGGTCGGCGAAGGAGTCCGTGTGGTCGTCGGTGAAGCAGACGACCTCGCAGCGGCCGACGCCGCCGGAGAGGGAGGGGAAGCGGTTCTCGAAGACCGCCACCTCGTAGCTCTCCTCGGGGATCTCGCTCTCGTGGCCGTCCTTGGCGGGGCAGAGCGGGCAGGCGTCGGCCGGCGGGTGGTAGGTGCGGGCCTGCCGGTGCGAGGCGATGGCGACGGGGTCGCCGGTGAGCTCGTCGTGGCGGATCTCGGAGCGGGAGACGACGGGGGTGAGCGGGCGGGGGTCGACGGCGGCGCGGACGGTGTCGTCGCGCGTGTCGTAGTAGATCAGCTCGCGCCCGTCGGCGAGCGTGGTGACGGTCTTCTTCACGGGGGTGCCCTCCGACGGGACCAAACATAACCACGCACAAAGAATCACATTCGAACATCCCCGTCAATGGTGAAGCGGACCCCGCGCACCGGGGCCCGCCGATGTCACCCCGAAGGGGGTACGGGAGAAACCCTCAGGAGGACCCGCGGGGTGCCGGCACCGCCCGGTCGAGCAGCCCCGTGCGCGCCGCGAGCGCCGCCGCCTCGAGGCGGGAACCGACCCCCAGCTTCATCAGGACCCGCTGCACGTGCGTCCGCGCCGTGCTCGGCGCGATCCCCATCCCCGCCGCGATCAGCCGGGTGTCCTCGCCCTCCGCGACCCGCACCAGGACCTCCACCTCCCGCTGCGTCAGCAGCCGGAGCAGCCGCTGCGCCTCGTCGTCCGGCTGCGCCGAGGGATGCAGCAGCTCGGCGAAGGCCCCCTGGAGCAGCTGCGGCGCCACCGCCGGCTCCCCCGCCCGCGCCTTCACCAGGGCCCGCTCGACGCCCTCGATGCGCTCGTCGTGCCGGACGTACCCCGAGGCCCCGGCCGCGAACGCCGCCGCGATCCCGCGCGGCGACGGCACCGGGCCGAGCACCACGACGGCCACCTGCGGCCGCTCCCGCTTGATCCGTACGACCGGGTCGAAGGTCCCCGGCGCGTCCGGCGTCGCCGTGCCCAGGAGGCAGACCTCCGGCGCCCGGCCCACCACCAGCTCCGCCGCCCCCGCCACCGGCGCGGCCGCCGCGAGCACCCGGTGCCCGCGCAGCTTCAGCGCCGAGGCGAGCGCCTCCGCGAGCAGGCGGTGATCGTCCACCACCACGAGGCGTACGCCCATCCCGGTCATCCCCCCTCCTGGCCGGCCGGACGCCCCGGCGGCCTGACCCGGCAAGCTACACGCTCCCCCGCCCCGGCCGCCGACATGCGCGTGGGCCCCTCCGGATCACCGGAGGGGCCCACGGCCGTCTGGCGGGTCGTCAGTGCCCGACGGAGAAGGAGACGATCAGGTACTCCTTGATGTCGCTGGACGAGGGGTTCGGCCGCGGCTTGCTGACCATGGTCGCCGAGATGAAGAACCGGCCGTCCCGGTAGAGGAGTTCGGCGCCGTTGAGGCTGAAGCTCGACTCGGCGTTGTGGATCGACTTGTCCGCCGGGTTCTCCAGGAGCAGCGTCTCCTTCATCGTGCCTCCGTCGATCGACACGATCCGCCCGCCCTTGTCGTACGGCGGGGCCTTGTAGGCGATGAGGTTGCCGCCGTCCATGCGGAGCGGGACCAGGGTGTACTTGTCGCCCGCGTCGGCCTTCTCCGGCACCGTGCGCCCGGTGGCCAGGTCGAAGGCGATGACCTCGTTGGTCTCGTCGCCGTACTCGCCGGTGCTGCCCTCGTGCTCCTCGGTCGGCACGTACAGCCGGCCGTTGCCGACGAGCGCCTGGGTGCAGGACTCGACCTCGGTCGCGCGGCAGCGGGCCGCGTACTGGTCCGCGTCCGCCGTGATCTTCGCCTTCAGCTTCCCGGTCTTCTCGTCGATGGAGAAGAAGTCCGAGATGCCGCTGCCGTCACCGGCGGTGTCGCCGACGTCGGCCGCGACGACCAGCGGCTTGGTGGAGACGACCGAGGCGTACTTCGCGCCGGACGGCATCTTGTACTGCGAGATCGGGGCGCCCGTCATCGGGTTGAGGTTCTGGATCAGCACGTTCGGGTTGTCGTACTGCCCGCACTTGCGGACCGCGACGAGGCCCTCCCCGCCGCCGTACCCCATGTCGTAGCAGTTCTGGTCGTTGGCCTGCGGCTTCCAGCGCGGATTGCCGTTGGCGAGGTCGAAGGCGGCGCCGCCGTCGGTGCCGCCGGCCGCGACGGTCGCCCCGCTGAGCGTGACCTCGCTGAACCGCACCTTCTGGTCGCCGGCGCTGCCGCCGGTGACCGAGGTCGACCACAGCAGCTTGCCGGTGTTCAGGTCGACCACGCCGACCTCGGTGCACGGCTGGTAGTAGCGCGGCCCCACCCGCTTGGTGGCCTCGAAGAGGATCGGCGCCTTGTTGTCCGCGGTGATGTGGCGCGAGGCGCCGCAGACCTGGCCGGTCAGCGGCAGCGTCCACAGGACGGTGCCCTTGTCCGGGTCGTAGCCGACGAGCGAGTTCACGCCCGGCTTCACGAACGCCTTGTCGGTGATCCAGGAGCCGGTCACGTCGGTCAGGTCCGCGACCTTCGGCTCCGGCACCTGGAAGGCCATCTTGGCCCGGGTGTCCGCCGGGGCCTTCTCCTTGCCGCCGCCGCCGAGCCCGTTGCCGCCGGTGGTCCCGCCGCCGCCGGTGCCCTGCGAGGTGCCGCCCGTGCCCTTGGCCTCGTGGCCCCCGTCATCGCCGCCGGAGTTGGCGTACCAGATGCCGCCGCCGATGATCAGGACCACGGCGACGGCCGCCGCGATGACGATCTGGAGCTGCGCCGACAGCTTCTTGCCGCCGCCGGGGGCCGGGGGCGGGGTGGGCTGCTGGTAGCCGCCGTACTGCGGCTGCTGCGGCTGGGTCGGGTAGCCGTACGGAGGCTGGCCCGGCTGCTGCGGGTAGCCCCCGTACTGCTGGGGCTGCTGCGGCTGCTCCTGGGGCGCGGTGGGGTAGCCGTACGCCGGGGGCTGCTGCGGGTAGCCGTAGCCCGGATCGGGCTGGGGCGCCTGCTGCGGGTAGCCGTAGCCCGGCTGCTGCTGCGGCGGCGGGGGCGTCGGGGCGCCGAAGCCGCCCTGCGGGTCCGGGGGTTGGTTCGGCGGCGGCGGGGGTGGCTGCGTCATCGGTCCGTGTACCTCACTTGCTGAAGGCCATCATCGTCTTGACCTGCATCTCGTCCTTGTCGTTGGACGCCGACACACGTCCGCTCGCCACCACGAAGGTGCCGCTGCCGTAGGCGAAGCTCGCGTCGTAGAAGTTGCTCTCGATCCCGGCGGTCGAGGCCGGGTGCTGGAGCAGGATCTTCGGCGCGCCGCCGGTCGGGGCGAGGGTGGCGACGGCGCCGCCCTTGTCGTACGACGGGTCCACGTACAGCAGGACCTGCCCGCCCTCCATGCGCAGCGGCGTCATCGGCTGGTCGCCGGGGGCCTTGGAGCGCCACTTGGCCTTGCCGGTGTTCAGGTCGAAGGCGACGACCTCGTTGCCCTTGCCGTAGCCGGTCTCCGTGGCCATGTAGAAGGTGTTCGCGTCGGCCGCGACACCCGTGCAGCCCGAGAGGTTCTTGCCGAAGATGACGAAGCTGCCGCCGCACGAGGGCGCGAACTTGTCGTTGCCGCCCTGGATCTGCGAGCGGAGCTTGCCGTTGGCGTTCAGCGCGAAGACGGACCACTTCTTCTGGTCGCGCTGGGTGGCCGAGACGACCAGCGGGTCGACCGAGTAGACCTTGTCGACCTCCCAGTTCGCCTCCAGCTGGAAGGTGAACTTGGGCTTGCCGGTGTTGGGGTCGACCTGGCCGACCGCCTGGATCTTCTTGGTGGTGCTGCCCGAGGGGCAGTCCATGGCGGCGATCAGCTTGCTGCCGCCCGCGTAGGCGAAGGGCTTGCAGCCGCTGTCGGGGCTCTTGAAGAGCTGGTGGCCGTCGGCGAGGGAGAAGCCGTACGCGCTGCTGGAGCCTGCGGCGGTGACCGTGTTGCCGCTGATGGCCAGGGTGTTGTCGGAGAAGGCGAAGAGGCCCGTGGCCTTCGGGACGGCCTTCTTCCAGCCGGTCTTGCCCGTCTTGAGGTCGACCTTCTGGAGCTGGGTGCACTTGGCGCCGTCCTTGGCGTTCTCGGCGTACCCGAAGACCATGGTGCCGTCGGCGGCGGGCTCCGGCGGGACCGCGCACAGCTCGAACGGCAGGTCGACGTGCCACTTGCGCTTGCCGTCGCCCAGGCCGTAGCCGTCGACGCCCTTGTACATCGCCTTGACGACGGTGTCGCCGACGATCCACGGGCCGAAGACGTCGGAGCCGTTGCGGGGCAGGTCGACGTCGTTCTTCAGCAGCCAGTTGACCTTCGCCTCGCCGGTCTGGCGGCCCGCGTTGAGGTCCTCCTCGCCGTTGTCGCCGTCGCCCGTGCCGTCGCCCTGGTCCACCGACTCGGTGGGCTTGGGGGCGCCGGTGGAGGTGGCCGTGGCGGTGGGCTGCGCGACCGGGTCCTTCTCGTCGTCCCCGCCGACGACGGCCCAGGTCGTGACGGCGGCGACCAGGACGGCCGCGGCGGCCACGGCCGCGACGACACCGGTCCGGCCCTTGAACGGACCGCCGCCGCCGGGGGTCTGGGGCGGGGTGGGGGCGCCCTGGTACACGGGCTGGGTCGGGTAACCGCCGTAGGGGTTCTGCTGCTGACCGTACGGGCCGGGCTGCGGCGCCTGGCCGGGCTGGCCCTGCTGCGGGTAGCCGTACGGCTGCGGCGCCGGCTGCCCGTACGGACCGGGCTGACCCGGCTGGCCGTACGGACCGGGCTGCGGGGCCTGACCCGGCTGCTGCGGGTATCCGTACCCCGGCTGCGTCGGCTGTCCGTACGGTCCCGGCGCGGCCGGCGGCGGGGACTGCGGGGCGGGCGGGGTCTGCGGTGCCTGCGGCGGGACCGGCGGGACGGGCGGCGTGCCCTGGCCCGGCCCCTGGTTCGGGTCCTGCGGGGCTCCGAAGCCCCCCGGCGGCTGGTTGCTGGGCGGCTGGGTCATCAGCGGTTCCCCCTTGACGTGAACGGGTTTTCTTTCTACCACTCACGCGATGGCGCAAAAGCGACCGGTCCGCCCCTTGTACCCAAGGGAGGACCGGCCTGTGATGCCCTCGTTATGCGTCGCGGATGCGAAGTGCGGCTACGCGTCCTCGGCCAGCTCCAGCCAGCGCATCTCCAACTCCTCCCGCTCCCCCGCGAGTTCCCGGAGCTCCGCGTCGAGCTTCGCCACCTTCTCGAAATCGGTGGCGTTGTCGGCGATCTGCGCGTGCAGCTTCGTCTCCTTGTCGGAGAGCCTGTCGAGCTGACGCTCGACCTTCTGCAGCTCCTTCTTGGCCGCGCGGGCGTCCGCGGCGGAGACGCCCGGCTTCTGCTGCGCGGGCGCGGCGGCGGGCGCCGGGACCGACGCCTCGATCATCTTCCGGCGCCGCTCCAGGTACTCGTCGATGCCGCGCGGCAGCATCCGCAGGGTCCTGTCGCCGAGCAGCGCGAACGTCCGGTCCGTGGTGCGCTCGATGAAGAACCGGTCGTGGGAGATGACGACCATGGAGCCCGGCCAGCCGTCGAGGAGGTCCTCCAGCTGCGTCAGGGTCTCGATGTCGAGGTCGTTGGTGGGCTCGTCGAGGAAGAGGACGTTCGGCTCGTCCATCAGCAGGCGCAGCAGCTGCAGGCGGCGGCGCTCACCGCCGGAGAGGTCACCGACCGGCGTCCACTGCTTCTCCTTGGAGAAGCCGAACTGCTCGCAGAGCTGCCCGGCCGTCATCTCGCGGCCCTTGCCGAGGTCGACCCGGTCGCGGATCTGCTGGACGGCCTCCAGGACGCGCAGCGTGGCGGGGAGTTCGGTGACGTCCTGCGAGAGGTAGGCGAGCCGGACGGTCTTGCCGACGACGATCTTCCCTGCGGCCGGCTGCTTCTCGCCCTGGGTGACGGCCGCCTCGGCGAGTGCCCGCAGGAGTGAGGTCTTGCCCGCGCCGTTGACGCCGACGAGGCCGATGCGGTCGCCGGGCCCGAGCTGCCAGGTGAGGTGCTTGAGCAGCTCCTTGGGGCCGGCGGTGATGCTCACGTCCTCCAGGTCGAAGACCGTCTTGCCGAGCCGGGCGTTGGCGAACTTCATCAGCTCGCTGGTGTCGCGCGGCGGCGGCACGTCGGCGATCAGCTCGTTCGCGGCCTCGATGCGGTAGCGCGGCTTGGAGGTGCGGGCGGGGGCGCCGCGCCGCAGCCAGGCCAGCTCCTTGCGCATCAGGTTCTGCCGCTTGGCCTCCTCCGTGGCCGCGATCCGCTCGCGCTCGGCGCGGGCGAAGACGTAGTCGGAGTAGCCGCCCTCGTACTCGTGCACGTCACCGCGCTGCACGTCCCACATGCGGGTGCAGACCTGGTCGAGGAACCAGCGGTCGTGGGTGACGCAGACGAGCGCCGAGCGGCGGCTCTGGAGATGGCCGGCGAGCCAGGCGATGCCCTCGACGTCGAGGTGGTTGGTGGGCTCGTCGAGGACGATCAGGTCCTGGTCGTCGATGAGGAGCTTGGCGAGCGCGATGCGCCGCCGCTCGCCGCCGGAGAGCGGGCCGATGACCGTGTCGAGGCCCTGCTCGAAACCGGGCAGGTCCAGCCCGCCGAAGAGTCCGATGAGCACGTCGCGGATCTTGGCGCTGCCCGCCCACTCGTGGTCCGCCATGACACCGATGACCTCGTGCCGGATGGTGGCCTTCGGGTCGAGGGAGTCGTGCTGGGTGAGCACCCCGAGGCGGAGCCCGCCGCTGTGGGTGACGCGGCCGGTGTCGGCCTCCTCCAGCTTGGCGAGCATCCGGATGAGGGTGGTCTTGCCGTCGCCGTTGCGTCCGACGACCCCGATCCGGTCCCCCTCGGAGACGCCGAGCGAGACCCCGTCGAGCAGGGCACGGGTGCCGTACACCTTGCTGACGGCCTCGACATTGACCAGGTTGACGGCCACGTTCACTCCTGTACGGGGGATCGATCGACGTCCAAGGGTACGTCGCCGCGCGGACCGCCCCCGGCGCCCGCCGTCAGGCCCCGGAGCCCCGCCCCGCCCGCTCCACGAGCAGCCAGCCCGCCAAGGCCAGGCCGACGGCCGCCGGGGCCGTGACCGGGACGGCGATCAGCGTCGCCGCGTGGCCGTCGAGGAGGCCGCCGAAGCCCGTCAGGGACAGGCCCAGCACGCCGAAGAGGGCGAGGGTGATGCCGAGGGCGGCGAGGGGGCCGCCCGCGTCGGTCGCCGGGGCGGCCGGGACCGGGGCCTCGAAGCGGCGGAAGACGGCGACGAGCAGGGCCGTGAGCACGGCCGCCGCCGCGAACCGCAGCGGGACCTGCGCCCACCAGGCCGCCGTGGCCGGGGCCGGGAGCTCCACGCCGAGACCGAGCAGCGCCCCGTACACGCCCAGCATGGCCGTCAGGTGCCACAGGAACGCCGTCATCGCGATCCCGTTGGCGGCGACCACCGTCCGCCACACCCCGGCGCGGGCGACGAGCCGCGCCCCCGGGCCCCTCAGCAGCTCGACCGCGCCGACCAGCCACAGCCCGTGGCAGAGCAGGGCGAGGGTCGGCGGGGCCATGTTCGACACCTTCTCCCCGGGCATTCCGACCATCGACAGGGGGTACGGCCCGAGGGCGACCAGCGCGGTCGCGCCGACGAGGCCCGCGGCGGCGAGCAGGGCCGGGCGGCGGATCATGCCGTCGGCGCGGAGGAAGCCGAGCTGGTGGACGGCGAGCCACACGAACGCGAAGTTCAGGAACTCCACGAAGGGAACGTCCACCGCGAACCGCAGCACGTCCACCGCGACCGCGCCGCCGGCGAGCGCGCCGAACGCGCCCCAGCCCCACCGCTCGTGCAGCCGCAGCAGCGGCGGCGTGAAGGCCACCATCGCGAGGTAGATCCCGATGAACCACAGCGGCTGCGTGACGAGCCGCAGCGCGACCCCGGTGAGGCCCCCGTCGGCGCCGGACAGCTGGAGCACCAGCGCGGCCGCGCCCCACACCCCGACGAACACCATCGTCGGCCGCAGCAGCCGCTGGAGCCGGGCCCGCAGGAAGGCCGCGTACCGGGGGCGGGAGCGGTGGGCGAGGGCGTGCGAGAAGCCGCCGACGAAGAAGAACACCGGCATCACCTGGAACGCCCAGGTCACCACCTGGAGCTCCGGCACGACGGCGAGCAGGTTCCCGACCCGCCCGTCGGCGGTGACGGCCGCCATCAGCCAGTGGCCGAGGACGACGACCGCGAGCGAGGCGACCCGGAGCAGGTCGACGTAGCGGTCGCGCGAGGCGGGTGTGGCGGCGGCGAGTTCGCGAGCGCTGAATCCCATACGGGTACGGTCCCGCGACCGCCCGGTCCGCCGTCAGGGCGCGGATACTCAGACCGAGGGCTGAGTACGGGCTCCCGGCGGCTCGGCACCCCGCCCCGCGCCACGCGCTGCCAACCGGCCCCATGGCGTCGGCCACGTGGGCGACCTCCCGGCCACGGCTGCCGCGCTCCCCGGCCGGCGAACCGCGAGCCTCTCCTCAGGTCACCCGCACCCCCGAGGAGAAGTCCATGTCGAGACGCCCACGCCTGGCCGCCGTCGCCGTCGCCACCGCGGCCCTCGCCCTGCTCGCCGCCGGCCCGGCGTCGGCCGGCGACCCGACCGTGTCCGACCCCCGCGTCGTCGCCCACTTCGACTTCGCCACCGGACAGACCCCCGAGAACATCGCCCTCGAACCCGACGGCTCCGCCGACCTGACCTTCGCCTTCGCCCGGCAGGTCGTCCGGGTCGGCAAGCACGGCGGCGTCCCGAAGGTCCTCGCCACGCTGCCCGAGGTCGCGAACCCGCAGACCCCGAACATCGGCGCGGCGATCGTCACGGGCATCGCGCGCGCCCACGACGGCACCCTGTACGTCGCCTACGCCACCGGCACGGAGGAGACCGGCATCTGGCGCATCGCCGGCGGCGGCGGCGCGCCGGAGCAGATCGCCCAGCTGCCGGCCGACGCGTTCCCCAACGGCATCGCCCTCGACGAGAAGTGCGGCACGATCTACGCCGCCGATTCGGCCCGCGGCGAGGTGTGGCGCATCCCGGTGGACGACGGAGACCCCACGGTGTGGGCCTCGGGGGCGGCTCTCGCGCCGTCCGCGGACCTCCCCTTCGGCGCCAACGGCCTCAAGCTCCACGACGGCGCCGTCTGGGTGTCCAACACGGCCCAGGGCACCCTGCTGCGCATCCCGTTCGGGCAGGACCGGACCGCCGGCCCGGTCGAGACCAGGGCGACCGGGCTCGACGGGATCGACGACTTCGCCTTCACCGGCCACGGCGACACGGCCCTCGCCGCGCTGAACACGAGCAGCCTGCTGGAGCTCGTACGCCCGGACGGCAGCCACAGGACGGTGCTCACCGAGACGGACGGCCTCGACAACCCGACCTCGGTGGCGGTCCGCGCCAAGACGGTCTACGTCCCCAGCGCGGCCTACTTCTTCGACCCCGCCACCGAGACCCCGGACCCGAACCTCCTCCTGGCCCGGATCTCCAGGAACAAGCTCTAGCTAGCCCAGGACGACCGCGCCCGGGACCGGCGACGTCGCCACCCGGGCCGTGCGGCAGGTGCCCGAGGCGGTGAGGGCGGCGGCGACCGCGGCCGCCGTCTCCGCGTCCTTCACCAGGAACGCCGTCGTCGGGCCCGAGCCGGAGACCAGGGCCGCGAGGGCGCCCGCGTCCGTGCCGGCCGTCAGGGTCGCGGCGAGCGAGGGGCGCAGGGAGAGCGCCGGGGCCTGGAGGTCGTTGGCGAGGGTGGCGGCGAGAGCGGTGGTGTCGCCGGTCGCCAGGGCCTCCAGGAGGGCCGGCGACGCGGCCGGTTCGGGGATGTCCACGCCCTCCGCGAGGCGGTCGAACTCGCCGAACACCACGGGGGTCGAGAGCCCGCCGTCGGCGACGGCGAACACCCAGTGGAAGGTGCCGCCGACCGGCAGCTCCGTCAGCTTCTCGCCGCGCCCGGTGCCGAGCGCCGCCCCGCCGACGAGGCTGAACGGCACGTCGGAGCCGAGCTCCGCGCAGATCTCCAGGAGCACGTCACGGGGCGTGTTCAGGCCCCAGAGCGCATCGCACGCGAGCAGCGCGCCCGCGCCGTCCGCGCTGCCGCCGGCCATGCCGCCGGCGACCGGGATGTCCTTCTGGATGTGCAGGTGCACGTCGGGGGCGATGCCGTGCCGGGCGGCGAGCAGCTCGGCGGCGCGCGCGGCCAGGTTGGTGCGGTCCAGCGGCACCTTGTCGGCGTCCGGGCCCTCGCAGGTGACCGTCAGCCCGTCGGCGGGGGTGGCGGTGACCTCGTCGTGGAGGGAGACGGCGAGGAAGACGTTCGCCAGGTCGTGGAAGCCGTCGGGGCGGGCCGCGCCGACGGCGAGCTGCACGTTGACCTTGGCGGGAACCCGTACGGTCACGCTCACTGCTTCTTCGCCTCCGCGATCCGCGCGAACTCCTCCACCGTCAGCGACTCGCCCCGCGCCTGCGGCGAGATCCCGGCCTTCACGAGGGCCTCCTCCGCGGCCGCGGGCGAGCCCGCCCAGGTCGCGAGGGCCGCGCGCAGGGTCTTGCGGCGCTGCGCGAAGGCCGCGTCGACGACCGCGAAGACCTCCTGGCGGCTCGCGGTGGTCGGAAGGGGTTCGGTGCGGCGGACGAGGGAGACGAGGCCGGAGTCGACGTTCGGCGCGGGCCAGAAGACGTTGCGGCCGATGGCCCCGGCGCGCTTGACCTCCGCGTACCAGTTGGCCTTGACGGAGGGGACCCCGTACACCTTGTTCCCGGGCTTGGCGGCGAGCCGGTCGGCGACCTCGGCCTGGACCATGACGAGGGTCCGCTCGATGGTCGGGAACCGCTCCAGCATGTGGAGCAGGACGGGCACGGCCACGTTGTACGGCAGGTTCGCGACGAGCGCGGTGGGCGGCGGGCCCGGCAGCTCCTCGACGTGCATCGCGTCGGAGTGGACGAGCGCGAAGCGGTCCTTCTTCTGCGGCATGCGGGCGGCGATGGTGGCCGGGAGGGCGGCGGCGAGGATGTCGTCGATCTCGACGGCCGTCACGCGGTCGGCGGCCTCCAGGAGGGCCAGGGTGAGGGAGCCGAGCCCGGGGCCCACCTCCACGACCACGTCCTCGGGCCGCACCTCGGCCGTGCGGACGATCCGCCGGACGGTGTTGGCGTCGATGACGAAGTTCTGGCCCTTCTGCTTCGTGGGGCGCACGCCGAGGGCGGCGGCCAGCTCACGGATGTCGGCGGGGCCGAGGAGGGCGTCGGGGCTTTCGGGGCCGGTGGTGGTGCTCACCGGTACAGCGTACGGGGCCCCGGTACGGCCGACCTACGGCTCACCGGCACGGCCCGCCCGGCGGCGGACCCGTCGGCACGGCGCCGCCCGGTCCGGCCTCGCGCTCGCCGGTGCGGCCCGGGGCTCATCGGTACAGCCGGCGGCCGCAGTGGGGCCAGGGGCTCGCGCCCCGCTGCACGTACAGCTTCTTCGCGCGGAACGTCTGCTCGGCGGCGGGCGCGTTCTGGGCGGTGCCGGTGCCGCCGAGGGCGTGCCAGGTGCCGGGGTCGAACTGGTAGAGCCCGCCGTACGTCCCCGAGGGGTCGACCGCGTTCGGGCGGCCGCCGGACTCGCAGGCGGCGAGCGCGCCCCAGTCGAGGCCGTCGGCGCCGGCGACGGATGAGGGCAGCGGCCGGGTGCCGATCCGCACCTTGCGGCTGACGGGTTCGCGGACGATCTCCTCGCCGGTCCTGCGGGGCCGCTGCCTGACGCCGTTGACCGTGCGCAGGCTGTACGTGACGCGGCGGACGCCCGGGGCGCCCTGCCGTTCGACGACCTCGGTGCCGGCGAAGAGCGCGGGGTCGCGGACCTGCTCGACGGCGTACGGGACGGACTCCTCCCGCACCTGCCGGGAGCCGGTGATGCGCAGCACGTTCACGGTCTGGCCGTCGCGGGGGAAGGAGCCGGCCGGCACGGAGGTGGTGTCCTGTCCGGAGAGCGTGATCCCGGCCTCGGCGAGGGCCTCCCGGACGGTGGCGGCGTTCGTGCGGACGGTCCGCTCGCGCCCGTCGGCCAGGAAGGTGACGGCCCGCTCGGTGCGGACGTCGAGGGCGAGGCCCTGGCGGGAGATCACGGCGCCGCGGGAGGCCGAGAGGTAGGCGCCCTCCGCGCGGACCCCGAGCTGGCGCAGCGCCCCCTCGACGGTCCCGGCGGTCGTCCACACCTGGCGGCGGTGTCCGTCGACGGTGAGGGAGACCGGCCGCCCGTACCGGACGACGATGTCGTCGCCGTCGGCCAGGGCCTGGGTGGGGCCGGGGGCGACGATGTCGTGCTCGCCGACGGCGACGCCCTCGTCGGCGAGGAGCTCGGCGACGTCGTCGGCGAAGGTGTGGAGGGTGCGCGGGACGCCGTCGACGGTGAGCTCGACGGCCTTGTCGTCGGCGACGAAGGCGCTGGTGCCGCCGGCCAGGAAGGCGACGACGAGGGCCTGCGGGAGGAGCTTGCGCAGCCCGTCGCCCGTACCGCCGGGTGCCTTGCGGCGGCGGGCGGCGCGCCGGTCCCCGGCCCGGGAGCCCTGCCCGGGGACGGGGACGACGGCGGGGACGACGAGGGGCGCCGCCATCGTCGGCTGCTCGTGCAGGGGCAGGGTGGCGCCCGCCGCCCGCCGTCCGGCTCGGTGACTGCCCTGGGAAGTGCTCACGAGGCCGGGACCCTAGCCCCGGCCCCGGTTACTCATCCGAACGACTCGACCACGAAACGTAATCGTTATGGATCAGTAGTCGAAGGCGCGGGCCGTGTTCACGGCGATCGCCCCGGCCAGCTCGTTCTCCCCGATGCCGCGGACCTCCGCCATGGCCCGGACGGTGACCGGGATCAGGTACGGGGCGTTCGGGCGGCCCCGGAAGGGCGCGGGGGTGAGGAAGGGGGCGTCGGTCTCGACGAGGACCAACTCCAGCGGGGCGATCGCGAGGGCGTCGCGCAGCGGCTGGGCGTTCTTGAAGGTGACGTTGCCGGCGAAGGACATGTAGTAGCCCTTGGCGGCGCAGATCTCGGCCATGGCGGCGTCGCCGGAGTAGCAGTGGAAGACGGTCCGCTCGGGCGCGCCCTCCTCGTCCAGGACGCGCAGCACGTCGGCGTGGGCCTCCCGGTCGTGGATGACGAGGGCCTTGCCGTGCCGCTTGGCGATCTCGATGTGGGCGCGGAAGGAACGCTCCTGCGCGGCGATGCCCTCGGGCCCGGTGCGGAAGAAGTCGAGGCCGGTCTCGCCGACCCCGCGGACGTGCGGCAGGGCGGCGAGCCGGTCGATCTCGTCGAGGGCGTCGTCGAGGGCCGCGTCGCCCCCGCCCTGACGGGCGCCCTGGCGGGACCACCCGTCGGGGTCCCCGAGGACGATCCGCGGAGCCTCGTTGGGGTGCAGCGCGACGGCCGCGTGCACGTTCTCGTGGGCGGCGGCCGTCTCGGCGGCCCACTGCGAGCCCTTCACGTCGCAGCCGACCTGGACGACCGTGGTCACGCCGACGGCGGCGGCCTTGACCAGGGCCTCCTCGACGGTCCCGGACTGCAGGTCCATGTGGGTGTGCGAGTCCGCGACCTCCACGAGGAGGGGTTCGGGCAGCGGCGGCGGGGCGTCCTTGGCACTCATGGCCCCGATCGTACGAGGACCACGAGTGCCTCCGCGTGGCCTACTGGTGACGCCGGAAGGGGTGGAAGAGGTCCGACAGGTGCCAGTGGTGCGGTACCGGCGGCTTCTCGGGAGTGTCCTCGGTCAGTTCCTGGCCGATGGGTCCGGCCGGCCCGACGGGCTTCGTCGCCCGCGCCCCGTGGTGGTGCTTCTCGGTCGCGGCGATCAGGTCGAGCACCGACGACACCTGCCCCGCGCGCATGATGCGGACGACGTGGCCGCCGCAGTTCATGCAGGTGGGGCTGGACAGCGGGGACGGTACCCGCTCTCCGTCGGCCTTGTAGACGACGAATTCCTGGCCGGCGGCGTCGACGTGGTGCTCGATGTCGTACGCCTGCTCCCAGCCGTATCCACAGCGCATGCAGGCGAAGGCGTACGCCTCATGGCCGACGGATATGCCGGTGCCGGTGATCTCGCTCATGCCAGCTCCTCTCCACTGATCAGTGGACGCCTTTTCGGGCCCGAGCGCATCAGCGGGGGAGGAACCATGGAAGGCTTTTGGCTCTTCCCTTGCCAAGCGCCCCGGGAAGAGTCCCGGCGCCGGTTTCGGCTTTGCCTTTCAGATTAGCTCTTTACCCTTTCCAGAGCCTGACGCGTCCGCATTCTTTGCCGCGACCACGGCATCGAACACCTCCCGCTTGGGAAGTCCCGCCTCGGCCGCGACGGCGGCGATCGCCTCCTTGCGGCGCTCCCCCGCCTCCTCGCGCACCCGCACCCTGCGCACCAGCTCCTCCGCGTCGAGCTCGGCGGGGCCGGTCTCCGGGGCGCCCTCGACGACGACGGTGATCTCGCCCCGTACGCCCTCGGCGGCCCAGGCGGCGAGCTCGGCCAGCGGGCCGCGCTTGACCTCCTCGTACGTCTTGGTCAGCTCGCGGCAGACTGCGGCCCGGCGCTCGGCGCCGAAGACCTCGGCCATCGCGGCGAGGGTGTCGTCGAGCCGGTGCGGGGCCTCGAAGTACACGAGCGTCCTCCGCTCGTCCGCGACCTCGCGGAGGCGTCCCAGCCGCTCGCCGGCCTTCCTCGGCAGGAAGCCCTCGAAGCAGAAGCGGTCCACGGGGAGGCCGGAGAGGGCGAGCGCGGTGAGCACGGCGGACGGGCCGGGGACGGCCGTCACCCTGATGTCCTGCTCGACGGCGGCGGCGACGAGCCGGTAGCCGGGGTCCGAGACGGACGGCATGCCCGCGTCGGTCACGAGCAGCACCCGCGCGCCGCCGACCAGCGCCTCGACCAGCTCGGGCGTACGGGCGGACTCGTTGCCCTCGAAGTACGAGACGACCCGGCCCGTGGTGTGGATGCCGAGCGCCCGGGTGAGGCCGCGCAGCCTCCGGGTGTCCTCGGCGGCCACGATGTCCGCGCTCTCCAGTTCGGTGGCGAGCCGGGGCGGGGCGTCCGCGATGTCACCGATGGGGGTCCCTGCGAGTACCAGCGTTCCTGTCACACGGGACATCCTCCCAGCCCGGACAGGCGACTCGCACAGGCGCGTTCCCTACGATGGCGCGGTGACCAGTACCGCACCCGAGGCCCTGGAGGGCCAGCACCCCATGGCGGCGCCCGTGGCAGAGCCCTCTTCGTGGCAGCTCAGGCTGCGGCGCTTCGGCTACGCGCCGCCGGCCCCGGACACCGCGCCCCTCGGGCTGCGCGAGCGGCTCGTCCCCCCGTACACCCGGCCCTCCGCCCGGACGTGGTCGCTCCTCGGCATCGGCCCCGGCGGCGCCGAGCGGCTGTGGCGGCTGATGGCCTGGGGCGGTCCGCTCCTGGTCACGGCGGTCGCGGGCCTGCTGCGGTTCTGGAACCTGGGCAAGCCGCACGCGGTGATATTCGACGAGACGTACTACGCCAAGGACTCCTGGGCCCTGATCAACCAGGGGTACGAGGGGGCGTGGCCGAAGGACATCGACAAGACGATCCTGAAGGACCCGGGGTCGGTCCTGATCCCGACCGACCCGGGGTACGTCGTCCACCCGCCTATGGGCAAATGGGTGATCGGCGTCGGCGAGAAGCTCATCGGCTTCGAGCCCTTCGGCTGGCGCTTCATGGTCGCGCTGCTCGGCACGCTCTCCGTGCTGATGCTGTGCCGGATCGGCCGGCGGCTCTTCCGCTCGACGTTCCTCGGCTGCCTGGCGGGCCTGCTGCTCGCCGTCGACGGGCTGCACTTCGTGATGAGCCGCACCGCGCTGCTCGACCAGGTGCTGATGTTCTTCGTGCTCGCCGCCTTCGGCTGCCTCGTCCTGGACCGGGACCGGACGCGGGCGCGGCTCGCGGCGGCGCTGCCGGAGGACGAGGAGGGGGTGCTGCGTCCGGACGTGGAGATCGCGGAGTCGCTGCGCCTGGGCTGGCGGCCGTGGCGGCTCGCGGCCGGCGTGTCCCTCGGCCTCGCGGCGGCGACCAAGTGGAACGGCCTGTACGTGATGGTCGCCTTCGGCCTGCTGACCGTCCTGTGGGACGTCGGCGGGCGCCGCACGGCCGGCGCCATCCGCCCGTACGCCTCCGTGATCAAGAAGGACCTGCTGCCGGCGTTCGTGTCGGTGGTGCCGGTGGCCATCGGGACGTACCTGGCGACCTGGACCGGCTGGCTGGTCACCGACAAGGGCTACTTCCGCCACTGGGCGGAGGACCACGACAAGGCGGTCGGCGGCACCGGGAGCCTGGTCCCGGACTGGCTGCGCAGCCTCTGGCACTACGAGTCCGAGGTGTACACCTTCCACGTCGGCCTCACCTCGCCGCACACCTACCAGTCGAACCCCTGGTCCTGGATCGTCCTCGGCCGCCCCGTCTCGTACTTCTACGAGTCCCCCGCCCCCGGCACGAAGGGCTGCCCGGCGACCGCGACCGAGAAGTGCGCCCAGGAGGTCCTGGCCCTCGGCACCCCGCTCCTCTGGTGGGCGGCCTGCTTCGCGATCCTGTACGTCCTGTGGCGCTGGGCCTTCCGCCGCGACTGGCGCGCGGGCGCGATCGCCTGCGGCATCGCGGCCGGCTGGCTCCCCTGGTTCCTTTACCAGGAACGCACCATCTTCCTTTTCTACGCGGTCGTCTTCGTGCCTTTCCTGTGCCTGGCGGTGACCATGATGCTGGGCGCGCTCATCGGCCCCCGCGGTTCATCGGAAAGGCGCCGGACATTCGGCGCGGTGGCGGCGGGATGCCTCGTCCTGCTCATCGTCTGGAATTTCATCTACTTCTGGCCCATCTACACCGGCACCCCCATTCCGATGGACCAGTGGCGGGCGCGGATGTGGCTGGACACCTGGGTGTAGGGCCCGGGCCCCCGGTGGGGCGGGTTTGACGGATGTGGCGGGCGTGGCTCGACATGCGCACGCCGTGGCTGCTTGACTCGTCGGTCCACCTGGGGAGGGGAGGCGCAGTCATGCGCAGTGGGGCCAAGGTCGCGATCGTCGGGGGCGTGTTCGCCGTCGTGGCGAGCGGCGTCGGATACGGGGGCTACAACCTCTGGAACGGGATCACGGGCGGCGAGACCTCCGTGGGCACCAAGGCCGGTGACGCGCCGAAGACGGGTCCCCTCACCGCCGACGAGGTCACGACGGCCGCGAAGGACTTCCTGGCGGCCTGGGCCGCCGGGGAGCCGGAACGGGCGGCCCAGCTGACGAACGACCCGGTCACGGCGGGCCCGGCGGTCGCCGCCTACCGGGAGGACGCGAAGGTCTCGAAGGCGGTCATCACCCCGGGGGCGGCCGTCGGGACGAAGGTGCCGTTCACCGTGAAGGCGACGATCACCTACGAGGACGTGTCCAAGGACTGGTCGTACGCCTCCGAACTGACCGTGGTGCGGGGGCAGTCCACCGGCCGGCCACTGGTGAAGTGGCAGCCGACCGTGCTGCACCCGAAGCTGACGACGGCGGGGACCCTGCGGACGGGCCTCGCGAAGACCGCGTCCGTGAAGGCCGTCGACCTCGACGGCACGGAGCTGACGGCGGAGAAGTACCCGTCGCTCGGGCCGGTCCTGGACCAGCTGCGCAAGCGGTACGGGTCGAAGGTCGACGGCACGGCCGGCGTCGAGACGTACATCGACTCGGGCAGCGAGTCCGTCGCCGACACCACGCTCCTCGTCCTGTCGAAGGGGAAGCCGGGCAAGCTGAGGACGACGATCGACGCGGGTGTCCAGGCGGCGGCCGAGAAGGCGGTGAAGCGGTACGGCATGGCGTCGGTGGTCGCGATCCAGCCGTCGACGGGGGCCGTACGGGCGGTCGCCAACAGCCCGGCGAACGGCTTCAACGCGGCGTTCCAGGGCAAGAAGATGCCCGGCTCCACGATGAAGATCGTCACGGCGGCGCTGCTCCTGGAGAAGGGCCTGGTCAAGGCGGACCAGGTCGCCGAGTGTCCGCCGAGTGCCATGTACTACGGCCGGACCATCGGGAACCTGGACGGGTTCTCGCGGAACGGCGCGACCTTCGGGGAGAGCTTCGCCCGCTCCTGCAACACCGCCTTCATCAAGAAGATCGACGACGTCGGCGACGATTCCGCGCTGGGCAAGGAGGCCAAGGAGGTCTTCGGCATCGGCCTCGAATGGAAGACCGGCATCGGGTCGTTCGACGGCTCGGTCCCCGAGGCGACGGGTGGTGAGGCGGCCGCGCAGTACATCGGCCAGGGCACGGTGCAGATGAACCCGCTGAACATGGCCTCGATCACCGCGACGGCGAAGGACGGGCGGTTCCGGCAGCCGTACCTGGTAGCGGCGGACCTCGACGACCGGCCCTTCGCCAAGGCCGAGCGGGAGCTGCCGTCGTCGGTGGCCCGGCAGCTGCGCGACATGATGCGCACCACGGCGACGGCGGGCTACGGCACGGCGGTCGGCCCGATGGCCTCGGTGCGCGGCGACAAGGGCGCCAAGACCGGTTCGGCGGAGGTCGACGGCCAGGAGACGTCGGACAGCTGGTTCACGGGGTTCGCGGACGACCTCGCCGCGGCGGCCTTCGTGGAGGGCGCCGGCCACGGCGCGACGGCGGCCGGCCCGGTGGTCGCGCAGGTGCTGAACGCGGGCTGAGGTCTCCGGAACCCGGTCGCGTGGCCCGTACACCGACCGCTAGCGTGCGGGCCATGACGACCTCACACGCCGATGCCCACCCCCAGTTCGCCGCCGCCCTTCGGGAGCTGGGGCTCGACGTCGAGATCCGGCGGTTCCCGGACGAGACCCGCACCGCGCAGCAGGCCGCCGACGCCATCGGCTGCGAGGTCGCGGAGATCGTGAAGTCGCTGGTCTTCGCGGCCGACGGGGTGCCGGTCCTCGTCCTGGTGGACGGCGCGTCGCGGGTGGACGTCGAGCGGGTGCGGCAGGAGCTGGGCGCGGAGAAGGTGACCCGGGCGGACGCGAAGGCGGTCCGGGAGACGACGGGGTACGCGATCGGGGGCGTGCCGCCGTTCGGGCACCGCACCAGGACGCGGGTCCTCGCCGACCGGGGCGTCCTCGACCACCCGGTGGTGTGGGCAGCGGCGGGCACCCCGCACACGGTGTTCGCGATGGACCCGAAGACGCTGGTCGCGCACGCCGGCGGCACGCTGGTGGACGTCCGCGAGCCGTCCGCGTGACGCCGCTCGTCACGCTCGCGGTCCTCGTCGCGGCCGTCACGCACGCCGGCTGGAACGCGATCGCCCACGGCATCAAGGACCAGTTGCTCTCCTTCACGCTGATCTCCGGCGGCGGGGCGCTGATCGGCATGGTGACGGCCCTGTTCGTCCCGCTGCCGGCGGCGGGGGCCTGGCCGTACCTGGTCGCTTCCGCACTCCTGCACATCGGCTACTACGCCCTGCTGATGCGCTCGTTCAGTCTCGGCGACTTCGGCCAGATGTATCCGATCGCGCGCGGGACGGCCCCGCTGGTCGTGACCGTCCTCGCGGCGGTCTTCGTCCACGAGGTGCCGGACGGCTGGCAGCTGCTCGGGGTGGCGGTGGCCTGCGCGGGCCTGACGGGCCTCGCCCTGTGGGGCATCCGGGGCAAGGACGCCCGCCCGCACTGGCCCGCGCTGCTCGCGGCGGGCGCGACGGGCCTGTCGATCGCCCTGTACACGGTCGTGGACGGCCTCGGCGTCCGCGCCTCCGGCACCCCGCTCGGCTACATCGCGTGGCTGATGGTCCTGGAGGGCCTGGCGATCCCGGCGTACGCCCTCTGGACCCGCCGCGCGGCGCTCCTCCCCCAGCTCCGCCCGTACGCGGCCCGGGGTCTGCTCGGCGCGGCCCTCTCGGTCGCGGCGTACGCCCTCGTCCTGTGGGCCCAGACGAAGGCCCCCCTGGCCCCGATCGCCGCCCTGCGCGAGTC
Source organism: Streptomyces sp. NPDC006197 (assembly GCF_040613865.1). Lineage (NCBI taxonomy): Bacteria > Bacillati > Actinomycetota > Actinomycetes > Kitasatosporales > Streptomycetaceae > Streptomyces > Streptomyces sp. NPDC006197. Next base: position 25,328 of record NZ_JBEXSZ010000116.1, read on the forward strand.
CTCCATCATCGTGGGCGCGGCGATCGGCGCCCTCTTCTTCAAGGAACGTTTCGGCGGCCCGAGGATCGCGGCGGCGGGGCTGATGGTGGTGGGGATCGGGCTGATGCTGCACGCGGGGTGAGTCCCGCACGGCGTTCCGTCGGCGGCCCGGGAAATCGGTTCCGGGCCGCTGTCTCCGTCACTAGAGTGCGGCCGTGGAGATCGCCTACGAACGCTTCGAGTCGGCCGACGCGGAAGAACTGGTGGGCTTCCTCTCGGGCGACACGTGGCCGTTCCACGGCTCGGACGTGGTCGACCCGGCCGAAGCCCGGCGGTGGATCGGGGAGGGCCGCTACGACGGCCGGGACAACCGGGCGTTCTGGATCACGGTTGCCGGTGAGCGAGCCGGCCTCGTCCGGCTGATGGACCTGTGCGACGACACGCCGCTGTTCGATCTGCGCATCCGCTCCGAGCACCGAGGGCGGGGCCTCGGCTGGCAGGCCCTGACCTGGCTCACCAGGTACGTGTTCACCGAGTTCCCCCGGGTCCGGCGGATCGAGGGCACCACCCGTCAGGACAACGCAGCGATGCGCCGTGCTTTCCGAAGGTGCGGTTACGCGAAGGAGGCGCACTATCGCGATGCCTGGCCGGCAGCCGACGGCACGGTCCGTGACGCCGTCGGGTACGCGATTCTGCGACGTGACTGGCTCTCCGGCAGCACAACGGTCCCTGATTGGAACGACGAGCGCGTCCTTGGATCAGGTGGCGTCTGATCAGGCTGCCGCGGTCCCTTCACGCTCGGCCAGGACGCCGTTCTCGGACCTGACGCCGGAGCGGACCAGGGCAGCCGGCTGGGCTCCGGTGATCGCCCGCCGGCGGTCCCGGGCGGAGGTCGAGCCCGACCAGCGGGCTTGCGTCTCCCGTAGGGGGAGACCTCAGGGTGGGGGCATGGAAGAGGACACCTGGTTGGGGATCGGGGAGCTGGCGCGGCGGGGCGGGGTGTCGGTGAAGGCCGTGCGGTTCTACTCCGATCAGGGGATCGTGCGGCCCGCCGGGCGCAGTGCCGCCGGGTACCGGATGTACGACGTCGACGCCGTCGCACGGCTCGAACTCGTCCGGACCCTGCGGGATCTGGGCATCGGTCTGCCGGCGATCCGGCGGGTGCTCGACCGCGAGGTCTCGCTGCCGGAGGTCGCCGCGGTGCATGCCGAGGCGCTCGACGTGCAGATCAGAGCCCTGCGGTTGCGGCGGGCCGTGCTGACCGCGGTGGCCTCGCGCGGATCGACCCCCGAGGAGACGGAACTCATGCACAAGCTTGCCCGGCTGTCCGAGGAGGAACGGCGAAGGCTGGTCGACGGCTTCCTCGACTCCGTCTTCGGTGGGCTCGGCGCCGAACCCGTCTTCGCCGGTGTTCGACGGTCCATGACCCCTGAACTGCCCGCCGATCCCGAGCCCGAGCAGATCCGGGCGTGGGTGGAGCTGGCCGAGCTGTGTCAGGAGCCGGGGTTCCGGGACTCCGTGAGGAGGGCGGTGGAGTACGAGACGCGGGAGTGGGGTGGTGGCGGTGTGCCGCGGCCCGGGCTTGCCGCGGTCGTAGGTGAACTGGTCGGGCCTGCCGTGAGGACCGGTGTCGATCCGGGGTCGCCCGAGGCCGATCCCTTCGTCCGCGCCGTCGTCGCGTCGTCCCCGGACGGCCCGCGTGCGCTGCTGGAGCGGCTCGACGGCATGGTCGACCCGCGCCGCGAGCGGTACTTCCGGCTGCTCGCCGTCGTCAACGGCTGGGAGGCTCCGGAGAGTCCGGCCCCGGCGGTCGAATGGACCGTGCGCGCCCTGCGGGCCCGGCATGCTCCGAAAGACAGGCCCTAGGGGGCGTCTTGCCGATCAGGCCGGGCGTCTTGCCGATCTCGCCGGCGACCTGGTGAAGGGCAAGGCGGCCGGGCTTCCCGTCGCCGTCGTCCGCG